>NZ_JAXIOM010000017.1:0-56926 GCF_049311025.1 Arthrobacter sp. 3Tela_A | reverse complement strand
GCCCCCCCCCCCCCCCCCCCCCCCCCCCCCCCCCCCCCCCCCCGCCCGGCCAACCCTGTCCATTGCCTTAGCCCCTAGTTCAAACGCTAGGAACCGAAAGGAAAAGTATGGGAGCCCAAATTCGGGTCTACCGCCAGAAGATCGCCTCGACTACGTCGATGCAGAAGATCTTCAAGGCGATGGAGCTGATTGCTGCCTCTCGCATTGGAAAGGCCCGCACCCGCGTTGCCGCGGCGCTGCCTTATTCCAATGCGATCACCCGTGCCGTTTCTGCTGTGGCGTCCCAGTCGGAAATCGATCACCCGCTGACCACCGAGCCGGAGCAGATCCGCCGGGCGGCAGTGGTCATCATGACTTCCGACCGCGGTCTTGCCGGATCGTACTCCGCCGGCGTCCTGAAGCAGAGCGAATCGCTTAACGAATTGCTGCGTGAAGAGGGCAAAGAGGTCAAGACGTACCTCGTGGGCCGCAAGGCCCAGGCGTTCTACGATTTCCGTGACCGCCCCTTCGAGCGCGTGTGGACCGGTGGTACTGATGCCCCCGAGTTCGAGACCGCCCGTGAAATCGGCAAGACACTCCTCGATGACTTCAATACGGCCTACGAAGACGGCGGCGTGGACGAAATCCACATCGTGTTCACGCGCTTCAAGTCCATGGTTGTCCAGGAACCTGCGGTTATCCGCCTGCTGCCGCTGGAAGTAGTCGAAGAGGAAGCACCGTCCGAATCGGACATCCTGCCCCTCTACGAGTACGAGCCCGAACCGGAACAGGTGCTTGACGCACTGCTGCCGCGCTACATCGAGTCGCGCATCTTCGCAGCAATGCTCCAGGCCGCCGCTTCTGAGCTCGCCGCCCGCCAGCGTGCCATGAAGTCCGCAGGGGACAACGCCTCCGACCTTATTAAGAAGTACACGCGACTTCGCAATAACGCCCGTCAGGCTGAAATCACCCAGGAACTCTCCGAGATCGTGGCAGGTGCGGACGCGCTCAGCGCTTCCTAGCCCGCTTATCGAAGAGATCCACCAAAAAATACTTAGTCCACACGCCATCTAACTGAGTGAAGTGAGAGAGATGACTGCCCAAACTGCCGAGCACGGAGCAACCTCCGTAGCACCGGGCGCCACAGGCCGTATCGCCCGTGTCATTGGCCCGGTTGTCGACGTCGAATTCCCGGCTGACGCAATCCCCACCATCTACAACGCCCTCACCACCGAGCTGACGCTCAACGGTGAGACCAAGACCATCACGTTCGAGACCTCCCAGCACCTGGGTGACAACCTCGTCCGCGCCATCTCCCTGCAGGCCACCGACGGCCTGGTCCGCGGCGCTGCCGTGGTCGACACCGGTGCTCCGATCTCCGTTCCCGTTGGTGACGGCGTCAAGGGCCACATCTTCAACGTGCTCGGTGAGCCGCTGGACGTCCCGGAAGACCAGCTGGAAATCTCCGAGCGCTGGCCGATCCACCGCAAGGCCCCGAACTTCGCGGACCTTGAGGGCTCCACCGAGATGCTGGAAACCGGCATCAAGGTCATCGACCTTCTCACCCCGTACATCAAGGGTGGAAAGATCGGCCTGTTCGGCGGCGCCGGCGTTGGCAAGACCGTTCTGATCCAGGAAATGATCACCCGTGTTGCCCGTAACTTCGGCGGAACCTCCGTGTTCGCCGGTGTTGGCGAGCGTACCCGTGAAGGTAACGACCTCTGGGTTGAAATGGAAGAGGCAGGCGTCCTGAAGGATACTGCCCTTGTATTCGGCCAGATGGATGAGCCGCCGGGAACGCGTCTGCGCGTTGCACTGTCCGGCCTGACCATGGCGGAATACTTCCGCGATGTGCAGAACCAGGACGTGCTGCTCTTCATCGACAACATCTTCCGCTTCACCCAGGCCGGTTCCGAGGTGTCGACCCTGCTGGGCCGCATGCCTTCCGCCGTGGGCTACCAGCCCAACCTGGCTGACGAGATGGGTCTGCTGCAGGAGCGCATCACCTCGACCAAGGGCCACTCCATCACCTCGATGCAGGCCATCTACGTCCCGGCTGATGACTACACCGACCCGGCTCCGGCCACCACCTTCGCGCACCTGGATGCCACCACGGAACTTTCCCGTGAAATTGCATCCCGTGGCCTGTACCCGGCCGTGGATCCGCTGACTTCAACCTCGCGTATCCTCGACCCGCAGTACGTTGGCCAGGAGCACTACGACACGGCTGTCCGCGTCAAGCAGATCCTGCAGAAGAATAAGGAACTGCAGGACATCATTGCCATCCTCGGCATTGACGAACTGGGCGAAGAAGACAAGATCGTCGTCGCCCGTGCACGCCGCATCCAGCAGTTCCTGTCGCAGAACACCTACACCGCCAAGCAGTTCACCGGCGTCGAAGGCTCGACCGTGTCCGTCAAGGACACCATCGAAGGCTTCAAGGCCATCTGCGACGGCGACGTGGACCACATTGCCGAGCAGGCCTTCTTCAACGTTGGCGGCATGGACGATGTTGAGCGTCAGTGGGCGAAGATCCAAGAGCAGACCGGGAAGTAAGCCCCATGGCTGACACTGCTGAACTCGAAGTCGAGATTGTCGCGGCCGACCACTTTGTGTGGTCCGGCCCGGCAAAGATGGTCAAGGCACGCACTGCCGACGGTGAAATCGGGATCCTTCCCGGCCACGCGCCGGTGCTGGCGATCCTGGCCGAGGGCGAGCTGGCCATCGAACCGGTGTCCGGCAGCCGCATCACTGTTGGCGTTGACGGCGGATTCTTCTCCGTCGACTCCAACCGTGTGGTCATCGTCGCGGACAACGCCCAGCTGAACGACGCAGCCAACGCTGGGACCCGCTGACCCCCTCCAATGAACAGTACCTACGTGTTCATTGCGCTGGCGGCCTTCTTTGGCCTGCTGGTACTTGCAACGGCGCTTTTCTGGGTGCGCCGCACACAGCTGCGGCGCACCCTGGGTACCTTCGACGCCTCCATCTGCTTCCCGCCCGGCGGGTGGCGGATGGGGGTTTGCCGTTATACGGACAACCATCTGGAATGGCTCCGTTTGTTCTCACTGAGCCCGCGTCCTCCGTACCGGTTCCTGCGCAGCTCCCTGGAGCTGAAAGGGTGGCGTCAGCCTACTGAGGCTGAACGCGCCCGTATTCAGCCCGGAGCGCTGGTAGTGACCCTTGAATACGAGGGACGCGAGCTGCATATGGCGATGAAGTACGACGTCTATACGGGACTGTCTTCCTGGCTGGAAGCCGGTCCCGTGATAGGCATCGGCACCTGGCGCTGAGGCCCGGGACTGAGTACGCACTCAAGGCGCAGGGAATCTTCCCTGCGCCTTGAGTGCTATCTGCACCCCGGCAGGCAGCAGGGGCGGGCGGCACCTAGTATGGAGGGATGGAAGACGTCATTGTTGTCACCGGCCCCTCCACGCTCAACGGCTCGGTGACCGTCCCGGGGGCGAAGAACTCAGTACTGAAGCTCATGGCAGCCACGCTGCTGGCACAGGGACGTTCCACCATTACCAACGTGCCCAACATCCAGGATGTCTGGATCATGTCCGAGCTGCTGCGCCGGCTGGGCTGCACAGTGGACTACGACGCCGACGCCGCCGAGGTGCGGATCGATGTCCCGGCCGTCCCCGGCCATCAGGCGGACTACGACCTTGTGCGCGCCATGCGTGCCTCCATTTCCGTCCTCGGCCCGCTGGTGGCCCGCTGCCGGCGCGCTGAGGTAGCGCTTCCCGGCGGGGACGCGATTGGCTCGCGCGGACTGGACATGCACCGTTCCGGGCTGGAAGCCATGGGTACGTCCATCTCGATTGACCACGGCTACCTGATCGCCTCGGTTCCCGAGGGACTGCACGGCGCCCGTCACGTCCTGGACTTCCCCTCGGTTGGGGCCACCGAGAACATCATGATGGCCGCCACCCTGGCCCGAGGCACCACCGTGATTGACAACGCGGCCCGGGAACCGGAGATCACCGACATCGCCGGAATGCTGTGTTCGATGGGGGCGAAGATCAGCGGCATCGGCACCAACACGCTGGTGATTGAGGGAGTCGAGAAGCTCTCACCGGTTACTCACCGGGTGGTCCCGGACCGCATTGTCGCCGGAACCTGGGCCTTCGCGGCCGCGATCACCGGCGGGAGCATCGAGGTGCGCAACGCTGATCCCCGGGCACTGACGGTGGTGCTGGACAAGCTCGCCCAGGCGGGCTGCGTCGTTGAAACCCGCCAGAACGGGTTCAGCGTCAAGGGACCGTCCCGGCCTGAGCCGATAAACGTGTCCACGCTGCCTTATCCGGGTTTTCCCACGGACCTCCAGCCTTTTGTGGTGGCCCTGAACGCAGTCTCCACCGGCTCGGGAATGGTCACGGAGAATGTCTTCGAAGCCCGCTGGGGCTTCACCTCCGAACTTGCCCGCCTTGGGGCAGTGGTCCGCCTGGACGGGCATCATGCCCTCATCCAGGGCGTGTCCCGGCTCTCCGGGGCGCCGGTGGAAGCCAATGACATCAGGGCCGGTGCTGCGCTGGTGATAGCGGGACTGGCAGCCGAGGGGACCACCGAGGTGCGGGGGGTGGACCACATCGACCGCGGGTACGAGCGGTTCATGGAGTCCCTGCGCGGACTTGGCGCCAACGTGCTGCGCCGCCGCAGCTGAAACTGCCGTAAGGGTGCAGGACGCAGAAAAGCGGGGACCAATGGTCCCCGCTTTTGCTGTTTGCTAAGAACTAGAGGGCGGTTACGCCGGTGGCCTGGGGACCCTTGGCGCCCTGACCGATCTCGAACTGAACGCGCTGGTTCTCATCCAGGGTCTTGAACCCGTTGGACTGGATTTCCGAGTAGTGGACAAAAACGTCGCCGTCGGAATCATCCGGGGTAATGAAGCCAAAACCCTTTTCAGCGTTAAACCATTTGACGGTTCCCTGTGCCATTTGCCTATCTCCTTTATTGCTGGAACTGTACCGGCACACCTCGTGCCTGTGGTTGTTACCGAAGCGGGAAGTCCAGGTTCCCTGCCGGTAAGGCAGTTCCTACAGGAGCTTCACGCTCGCAACCGTCTTGCGAGCATGAAAAACACCTACACAAAGACTGGTTATAGCGTTACATACCACTAAAGAGCCGTCAACGGATTCGAAGAAAAACTTTCGGAGATTTTTTGACCCTTGTTTTGGGGCCCTAAACAGCCTGGAGGCGCTGGACTTAACGGCTTAGAAGAGGCGCGACTCGACGTCGTCAACGCCGCGCATTTCGTCGTAGTCCAGGGTTAGGCAATCAATGCCGCGGTCCGCTGCAAGAACCCTTGCCTGCGGCTTGATCTGCTGGGCGGCAAAGACACCCCGGACAGGAGCCAGCAGGGGATCACGGTTCAGCAGTTCCAGGTAGCGGGTAAGCTGCTCGACGCCGTCAATGTCCCCGCGGCGCTTGAGCTCCACGGCCACGGTTCCGCCGTCCGCGTCGCGGGCCAGGATGTCCACCGGCCCAATCGCGGTCATGTATTCCCGGCGGATCAGGGTGTAGCCCTCACCGAGTTTGGTGATCTGCTCCGCCAGCAGGCGCTGCAGGTCTGCCTCCACACCGTCCTTGATGAGGCCCGGATCGGTGCCCAGATCGTGGGCGACGTCGGAGAGATGTTCGTAGACGCTGATGACCAGCTTGTCATCGGTCTTGGCGCTCTGGACGTTCCACACCTCCACCACGCCTGCCTCGGCGTCGTCCTCACCCGGCTCGGTGATCCGCAGTGTTGCAGGCGGGCTCATCCAGTTCAGCGGCTTGTAGGATCCGCCGTCGGAATGGATCAGGACGGAACCGTCCGCCTTCACCATCAGGAGGCGGGTCGCCAGGGGCAAATGGGCACGGAGGCGGCCGACGTAGTCAACGGAGCAGCGGGCTATCACTAAACGCACAGTTGCACTTTACCGGTTCGGCTGCGGCAAGATGGTTTTATGCCCCGCTCCAACCGACCCCGCCGGCAGCTGCCTGCCTCCAGCACCGCTGCAGGGCGCAACGCGCGCCGCAAGTGGGCCGCGCCGGTTCCGGAGATCGACCTGGAGCGTTCCCGGGCGGGGCTTCCGCAGCGCGAATCGGCTTCCGACGGCGAATGGTCGGTGCGCAGGATCACGGCCCGCAACGCTGCGAAGGAGTACCGCTGCCCGGGCTGCGGGCAGGTTATTCCGCCCGGCATTGAACACCTCGTGGTGTGGCAGGAGGACTCCCTGTTCGGCCGGCAGGCCGCGGTGGAGGACCGCCGGCACTGGCACGCCCGCTGCTGGCGCATCCGGCCGGGATCCACGCGCCGCTAGCAGGAGCGCCGCTGGTTTAGGGCAGGCAGGCTCCGGACAGGACGGCGGCCGGGGTTAAATCCGGTCCTGCCGGGCGATGACTACTTCCTTCATGAGCAGCAGCACGGCTGCCGCCGTCGGAATGGCAATCAGCGCGCCCAGGACGCCCAGAAGTGATCCGCCGGCAATTACGGCAATGACAGCCACTGCGCCGGGAACAGCCACAGCACGCTGCATAACTCGCGGGGAGACGAAGTACGCCTCGAACTGCAGGTAGGCCATGTACAGGATGGCGAAGACAACGGCGGTCTGCCAGCTGGAGGTCAGGGCAATCAGGGAGACGACCACCAGGGCGATGGGCGGTCCGACCAGCGGAATGAAAGCCAGGAGTGCGACGACGAACGCCAGCAGGACGGAGAACGGAACTCCCGTGATGGTCATGATGATGAACGCATACAGTGCGTCCAGCAGGGCCACGAAGCCCTGGCCGATCACGTAGTTGCCGACGCTGCCGGTGATTTCCTCCGAGAGGGCCTCGACCCGGCGGCGGCGGCTGCGCGGTGCCAGCCGGTAAGCCCATTTCTTCATGGACGGCAGCGACGCCAGGAAGTAGAGGGTGAGCACCAGGATGATCAGCGCACCGAACAGGCCGTTGGCAATGACGGTGCCCACGCTGAGCACACCGCCGAAAATCCCGCCCAGCGCATCCGCGTTCGAGAAGAACTTCTGCACCTCTTCATCCACGAGTTCGCGGATCTTGAACTGGGCCTCGATGGAGACGAAGAAGTCGGAGGCCAGGAACCGGTCCACATAGCTCGGTGCGTTATTAACGATTTCACTGGTCTGGCTGACGATTGTGGGAATAAGGGTGGCGAAGAAGGCAGTGACAGCTCCGGCCAGGACCACCACCACTATGGCGATGCCGGCGGGCCGCGGAACACCCCTGGCGCTGAGCCAGCGCACCACCGGGTCCAGGCCAAGCGCAATGAACAGGGCAGCGCCAATCCAGACCAGCAGTTCACCCACGTTGGTGATGATGAAAAACAGCAGCAGCGCAAAACCCACACCCACGGTGAACATAAAACCGAAGCGGATCGGATGCTTGTCCGGCCCGGCACCCGTGGACAGCGGCGGGGGAGGGCCGCCGAAACGGCGTCGTTCGTCAGAGAGCTTGGCGTCCGGATCCACCTCTGGTTCCGGAAGGATCTCAGGTTCCTGGTCCTCAGGCGGAAAATCGAACTGCGGGCGCGGACGTGCACCGGGAATGCGGGAGAACAGCCGCCAGGCCCGGGATCCGGCCGAGCTTAGGCGCTCCCGCCGGCTGGGGTGAACGCCCGGGGCGGGGAGTGGCTCGTCGACGGGAAGGTCCCTGTCTTCGCTCATCTGGGTTGTTCTCCCTCGGTGCCTGCACTTCTGCTCTGGGTGTACCGTGCCGCGCCAGATTATCAGCAGAACATCCGCCGCGGCGGCAGGCCCGCTGTCCGGTGCCGCCGCGGCCCGGGATGCCCAAATGTGCTCTTCGGGGCCCTTTCGTTACCATAGGGTTATAAAGCAACCCGCCAAGAGGATGACCATAGGGGCATCAAGTCCCGTTCCCGCTGCCTACAGGCGCGCGGAGGACCGTGACCAACGATAGGTAAGCTGTGCGAAACAAAATTGCAGTTCCGCTGATAGTGCTCGGAATCCTGATGATGCTCGTCGGGATCGGCCAGCGCACTCTCTGGGCCCCGCCCCAGACCGTAACGGCCGAGGCGCCGCAGGGCAGCGAAGCCGCGCCCGTTGCCGTGCTTGAGGCGGAGCTGCTGGCCTCCCGCCCGGACGGCGCTGAGATCACTGTACGGTCCGAAGACGGCGTCTTCCTGGCCGTTGGGCGTTCAGCGGACGTTGACGCCTGGGTGGATGGAGCAGCCGTGACCCGGATCGGTGCCGGCGAAGAAGATGCCCTCACCGCAGAAACCACTGAAGGCGATGCCACCGTGCCCAGCCCGGCCGGTTCGGACCTGTGGGTCAGCGAGGAAGCCGAAGACGGCGAACTCTCCTACACCTGGGCCGCGCCTGCAGCGGGGGACTGGTCAGTCCTGATTGCCTCCGACGGAATTGCTCCCGCACCCACCCAGATCACCCTCAGCTGGCCGAATGACGAAGGAACTCCGCTGGCGGTTCCGCTGATTATCGCCGGTGCCCTGGCAGCTGTTCTGGGCCTCGCTCTGGCCTTCCTCTCCCGGGGATCCAAGCCGGCTCCGCCGTCCCCGGGCAGCCGGCGTGCAGTGCGCGAGTCCGACACCGCCGCCCAGCGTATTGTCGCCCGACGGGGCCAGAACGCCGGTGCTGCGCCGTCGTCCTCCACCAATACAGCCAACCGGACGGCGGCCGGCTTCACTGCGGCTGCCCTCGCCGGCGGCCTGGCGCTGAGCCTCGTGCCCGGTGCTGCCACCGCTGCCGAAACGAGCGCTCCGGAGGAGAACTACCCGGTGGTGCTGGACGGCCAGCTGTCCCGGATCCTCAGCTCCGTCGCCGGAACCGTCCAGAAGGCGGACGCCGCCAAGGATGCCTCGCTGCTGAAGGAGCGCACCTCCTCCACCGCCCTTGCGCTTCGTGAAGCAAACTACGCCGCGGCCGGCAAGGTCCCTGACACGGAGGCTCCGGCCGCCGTCGCTGCCTCCCCGCTGCTCACTGACCTGGTCTCGACGGGAACCGGTTTCCCGCGCACCGTCGTCGCCGTCACCCAGGGTGAGGACAACACGGTTCCCCAGGCACTGGTGCTCGTGCAGGCCTCGGCACGGGAGAACTACAAGCTGGTCTCCGCTATCCAGATGCTGCCCGGAACCACGTTCCCGCAGCCTCCGGCCAACGGCAGCGGCGTGGAGGCCGTAGCAGCTGATTCCGCAGAGGGCCTGAAACTGGCTCCGCAGGCGGCAGTGGACGCCCTCGCCGATGCCCTGACAAACCCGGAAGGCGGCAACAAGGAAACCTTCGCGCCGAACAGCTTCGCCGAAGCCGTAACCACCTTCCAGGCGGAGGTGACCGCCAACCCGGACAACGAGTTTGCGACCATCACCTTCAAGCACACCCCGGTGCCTTCCGACACCCGTGCGCTGCGGACTGCCGACGGCGGTGCCATCGTCTTTGGCTACATGTCCCACAACTACTCCAGCGTCCCGCGTGAAACCGGTGACTCGATCAACCTCGAGGGAACCATCTACGAGACGCTGACCGGCGAGAAGAACACCGAAGCCGGCATTGACGTGACCTACGGTGAAGCCGTGATGATCTACGTTCCGCCGGCTTCAGACACCGGCAAGGCCGAGGTCATCGGCGCGGCGCAGGAGCTGCTCTCCGCCACCCTCAAGTAACCCGGACCAACAACGCACCCGGCGGCGCCGCGGCACCTGATGCCTGCGGTGCCGCTGTGCTGTCCGCGGACACTTGCCCGGGAGCGCGGTACCCGTATTAGGGTTGAAGCCATGAGCACACCGAACCACCGCCCTGCGCCCGCTCCGTCCATGAACCTTCGGGGAGCGGTGGACCTCTCCGCCCTCAAGAACCGCGCCAGTGCGCCGCCGCCCGCTCCGGCAGGCGGCCAGGGCGAAGGTGCTTCTTCCTACGTTGTGGAAGTTTCCGAACAGACCTTTCCGCAGGTGGTGCAGCTCTCGGCCACAGTGCCGGTGATCGTGAATCTGTACTCGCCGCGCAGCCCTGAGTCAGCCGAGGTTACGGCTGTGCTGGAGGAAGAAGCCGCCGGACGGCAGGGACGGCTGCTGCTGGCCAACGTCGACGTCGACGCGCACCCGCAGATCGCCCAGGCGTTCCAGGCCGTTGCAGTGCCAACGGTCGCTGCAGTAATCAAGGGCCAGCCGGTGCCGCTGCTGGACCGTCCGGTTCCGGCCGAGCAGATCCGTGCCCTGATCACCGAACTGATGCAGGTGGCCGAGGCCAACGGCGTCAACGGATCCCTGGGCGATGCCGGCGCTGCAGCGCAGGAGGAAGCCCCGCTTCCCCCGCTGCACCAGGAGGCGTACGACGCAATCGTGGCAGGGGATTACGACGGCGCCGCTGCGGCATACCGCAAGGCCCTCGCCGAGCAGCCCGCCGATGCTGAGGCAAAGGCCGGCCTGGCCCAGGTGGAACTGATGCAGCGCCTCAAGGACGCGGACGCCGGGGCACTGCGCACGGCTGCTGCCGAGAACCCCGACGACGTCGATGCCCAGCTGGCGGTGGCCGATCTGGATATTTCCGGCGGCCATGTGGAAGACGCCTTTAGCCGGCTCATCAAGCTGATTTCCCGGACCGCGGGGGATGACCGTGAACGGGTGCGCCTGCGCCTGCTGGACCTATTTGAGATTGCCGGGCCGTCCGATCCGCGCGTGACCAAGGCCCGTTCCGCCCTGGCCCGGGCACTGTTCTAGGAGCTACTAGTCCGCACGGCGGGGCCGGCGGGGAACGCATTGTTACGGATTTCGTCCGCAAGGCGGAGGTCAGCGCGGGCCGCCGGTTGCTAGATTTTTGGTATGAGCCAAATACCTGATCCAGCCGCCGTGTCCGGCGGAGAACCGCAGAACGCACCGTCAGCACCGGCCCTGGCCATCCGCGGACTGGCCAAGCGGTTCGGCCCCAAGATCGCCGTCAACGGCATCAACCTGGATGTGCCGGCAGGATCCTTCTACGGGCTCGTGGGCCCCAACGGGGCGGGCAAGACCACGGCCCTGTCCATGGCTACGGGCCTGATGCGCCCGGATTACGGCCAGGTGTGGGTCCATGGTGTGGACGTCTGGGCGAACCCGCTGGAAGCCAAGCGGCTGATGGGCGTACTCCCGGACGGAGTCCGGCTTTTCGACCGGCTGACCGGCGAGCAGCTGGTTACCTACTCGGGCCTGCTGCGCGGCATGGACCGCGAGACCGTCGCGGAGCGGACGGCCGACCTTCTGAAGGCGCTGGACCTCGCATCCGACGCGGGCACTCTGGTGGTGGACTACTCCGCCGGCATGACCAAGAAAATCGCACTCGCCTCGGCACTGATCCACGCCCCGCGGCTGCTGGTCCTGGACGAGCCGTTTGAAGCAGTGGATCCCGTCTCGGCTGCAAACATCCGCGACATCCTTGCCGGCTATGTTTCCTCCGGCGGTACTGTCATTGTCTCCAGCCACGTGATGGACCTGGTGCAGCGCATGTGTGACCACGTGGCAGTCGTGGCCGCAGGCAACGTGCTGGCAGCAGGCACCGTCGATGAGGTACGCGGCGGCGTCAGCCTGGAAGAGAAATTCGTTGAACTGGTGGGCGGGCGCACCACCTCGGAGGGACTCTCATGGTTGCGCACCTCCTAAAACTGAAGCTCATCCTGCTGCGCAACTCCTTGAAGCGCAGCCCCTGGCAGATTGTTGGAATCGCCTTCGGTGCCCTGTACGGCCTCGGCCTCCTGGGCCTGATGCTCGCCGGGCTGTTTTTCCTCACGTTCAACGAACCGGAGCTGGCCCGCACCCTGGTGATTTTGGGCGGATCGGCCGCGGTACTGGGCTGGGCAATAGTTCCCGTGGTGGCCACCGGCGTGGACATGACACTGGACCCGGCACGTTTCGTCACCTTCGCGATTCCCATGCGCCAGATGATCCTTGGGCTGGCCCTCGGCTCGCTCATCGGCATCCCCGGAATCATCACCCTGGCCTCGGCATTGATCCAGGCCGCTGCCTGGTGGCAGTATCCGGCGGCCGTCCTGGCCGGGATCCCGGCGGCGGTGATTGCCGTGCTGACCTGTGTGGTGATGGCCCGGCTCGGCGTGGCAGCCACCACCTCGCTGGCCTCCAGCCGCCGCTTCAAGGACGTCTCGGGAATCGTGATCATCATCCCGCTGATGTTCATTGGGCCGATCATCGGCTTCACCGCCACCGCGGTGGCCTTCAACGGGGATTTCCTGCGCCGGCTCGCGGACATCCTGGCCTGGACCCCGCTGGGCAGCGCCTGGGCTGTTCCGGGAGACATTGCGCTGGGCAGCGCGGGCACAGGGCTGCTCCGGCTGCTCATCTCCGCTCTTTTCCTGGCACTGATTTCCTGGGCCTGGAAGGCACTGCTGGCCCGCGCGCTGGTCACCCCGGCGCACAACGCCACGGCGAGCCGCAGCGCAGGCAAACTCGGCTTCTTTGCCCGTTTCCCGGCAACCCCCACGGGCGCCGTGGCTGCCCGTGCCCTCACCTACTGGGTCCGGGACCCGCGCTACAGTGCCTCGCTGATCATTGTCCCCGTGCTCGCCGTCGTCCTGATCTTCGCGGTCCAGACCGGCGAGGGGCTTCCTCCGGTGGTCCTGGCGATCGGGCCGCTGGTGGCGTTCCTGCTTGCCTTCGGCATTTCCGCCGATATTTCCTACGACAACACTGCATTTGCACTGCACATCTCCAGCGGTGTTTCCGGGATGGCCGACCGTGCCGGCCGTGCCATTGCGTGTGCGGTGTTCGCACTGCCGGCAACTCTGGTTGCCGCCGTCGTGCCGCCGATCGTGATTGGCCGCCCTGAGGCACTCCCGGTACTCCTTGGAGTCTCCGTGGGCCTGCTGCTGAGCGGGCTGGGACTGTCCAGCGTTTTCTCCGCCCGCTACACCTACAACGTGCCGCTGCCGGGTGAGAACGCCTTCAAGACCCCTCCGGGGTCTACCGGGCGCACCATGCTGGTCCAGTTCATCTGGATGGGCATGCAGTTCGTGATCTCCCTGCCCATGCTGATTCCGGCAGCGCTGTACCTCTTTGGCCTGGGCGGCGTGTGGGGCTGGGTAACGCTGGCCCTGGGCATCGTCTACGGTTCGGCGGCACTGGTGGCCGGCATCCGGATCGGCGGCCGGTGGCTGGATAAGCGGGCTCCGGAAGTACTGCTCGCCGTGTCGGTGAACAAGTAGGTGCCGGGACCGGGAGTACTAAGATGGGGGCATGACTCTGCCTCCTGACCCCTTCGAATCCGACCCCATGCGCCGGGCTGACAGTGGTTCCTCCACCGCCGTCATCGAGCGCGAAGAGCAGCGGGAACTTGTTGAACCCGGTGACGCCGAGCGTTTCTCGCACTATGTGCGCAAGGAAAAGATCATGGAATCGGCGCTTTCGGGCGAGCCGGTCATTGCCCTGTGCGGCAAGGTCTGGACGCCGGGCCGGGACCCGAAGAAGTTCCCCGTCTGCCCCACGTGCAAGGAGATCTACGAGGGGCTGCGCCCGGGCAAGGACGGCGGCGGGAAGAAGTAGCGCCCGCTTCCCCTGTCGACCCTTCGTCGCCGTAGCACCCTGGCACGGCAGTAAGTCCTGATGCCTCTATGAGTGAGCCCCTGCCCGCGGACAGACTTGAAGGAGCGATGTCCGCTGCCTTTCGGCCGTTGACCCTTGGCGTCGTCGCCATTGTCACCTGCGTCGCCTTCGAAGCGATGGCAGTCACGACGGCGATGCCCGTGATCGGAGACGATCTGGGCGCCGGTGCAGGGTACGGGCTGGCCTTCTCCATGTTCCTGACCGCTTCGCTGCTCGGGTCGGTCCTGGCCGGCTCCCGGTGCGACGCCGAAGGTCCGCGCCGTTCACTGATTACCGGCATGGCCCTGCTGGTGGCAGGTTTGGTGCTCTCAGCCGCGGCGGGGGAGTTCTGGCTGGTTACCGCCGGACGCGCCGTTTCCGGGCTGGGCAGCGGTGCCATGGTGGTGGCGCTGTACGTGATTATCGGCCAGGTCTATCCCTCCCGGCTCCAGCCGGTGATCTTTGGCTGGGTCGCGACTGCCTGGATCCTGCCGTCCATGGTGGGACCGCTGGCCGCGGGCCTGCTGGCGCAGTACCTGAGCTGGCGGTGGGTTTTCGCCGCCGCCATTCCCATCGTGGCGGTGGCGGCCGCCCTGGTGTGGCCGCGGGTGCGGCATCTGGGGGCACCGGAGAACCCGGAACTGGATCCGGCGCTGGGCCGGCGGCGGGCGCTCTGGGGTGTCTTCCTGGCTGGAGGCGTCTTCGCCGCCCAGTGGGCGGGCAACGAGGCCGCTGCCGCCGGATCAGCAGCGCTGGGGGTGCTTGCCGCAGCCGGTGTCCTGGCAGCTGTCGCAGCGCTGATGGTGCTGCTGCCCCGCGGTGCGCTCTGGCTGCGGCGCGGGCTCCCCTCGGTAGTTGCGACACGCGGACTGATCAACGCTGCGTTTGTCTCCGCCGAGGCCTTTATGCCCGTCATGCTGCTGGCGGTGTACGGCGTGAGCCCGGCCACGGCCGGAATCGCCCTCACCGCCGGCGCGGTAGGCTGGGCCATTGGATCCTTCCTGCAGGCGCGGGTACCCGGGCCGCGGCGTCACCTGCTGCTGGCCGGAGGCTCAGGACTGCTGACGCTCTCAATTGGCGGCACTGGCCTGCTGGCCGGTGCCCAGGCCCCGTTCTGGCTGCTGGTAGCCGTCTGGTCGCTCGCAGGGGTCGCCATGGGGGCTGCGCTCTCCAGCACCTCGGTGCTGGTTCTGGACGCGTCTTCGGCGGCGGACCGAGGACAGAACTCGGCGTCGCTCCAGCTCTCGGACCAGGTGGGGGCCGTAGCCGGCACCACTGTTGGCGGCGTTCTGCTGGCTGTGCTGGTACAGCAGGATCCGGTGGGCCCGGAAGCCGGGTATGCCCTGATGTGGCTGGTGCTGGCGGTTTTCGCCGTGATAGGAACAGCCGCGGGCATCCGCAGTGCAAGTGTTAGACCAAGTACCGGAAAGGTGCATTCCCAAGCGTGAGTTCCGATACCCTGTTCGGCGGCGGACCGGCACTTCCCCCTGCCTACCCTGAGCGGGCAGCCTGGGGAACAGCCCCGAAGCTGCGCCAGTGGCAGGCCGAAGCCCTGGAGAAATACTTCGCCAAGAATGACAGCGATTTTCTCGCTGTCGCGACACCCGGGGCAGGCAAGACCACCTTCGCCCTGCGCGTGGCCACCGAGCTGGTGGACCGGGGGATCGTCAACCGGATCACCGTCGTCGCGCCCACGGACCACCTGAAGCGGCAGTGGGCCGATGCGGCCGCACGCGTCGGGCTGGCCCTGGACCCCAACTTCAAGAACGCAGACGGCCGGCACGGCCACGGCTTCATCGGCGTCGCTGTCACCTACGCGCAGGTTGCCAGCAAGCCGATGCTGCACCGTGCCAAGACCGAGGCGGCACGCACCCTCGTGATCCTGGATGAAATCCACCACGGCGGCGACGCACTGTCCTGGGGCGACGGCATCCGGGAAGCCTTCGAACCGGCTGCCAAGCGGCTGGCCCTGACCGGAACGCCGTTCCGCTCCGACACCGCACCGATCCCGTTCGTGGAGTACCTCGAGGACGGGGCCGGGATCCGCCGTTCCAAGGCCGACTACACCTACGGCTACGGCCAGGCGCTGAAGGACCATGTGGTCCGTCCGGTGATCTTTATGGCCTATTCCGGGCAGATGCGCTGGCGCAACAGCGCCGGCGAGGAAATGGCAGCGTCCCTCGGCGAAGCCGCCGTCACCAAGGACATTACGGCCCATGCGTGGCGCACTGCGCTGAACCCGGCAGGGGAGTGGATCCCGGCTGTCCTGGCCGCCGCGGACCGCCGGCTCAGCGAGGTCCGCCGCACAGTGCCCGACGCCGGCGGGCTGGTGATTGCCACCGACCACGAGGACGCACGGGCCTACGCCGGGCAGCTGAAGAAGATCACCGGGGAGTCACCCACGGTGATCCTCTCAGATGACGCGAAGGCGTCTGAAAAGATCGACGAGTTTTCCGCCGGCACCTCCCGCTGGATGGTGGCCGTGCGCATGGTGTCCGAAGGCGTGGACGTGCCGCGCCTCGCCGTCGGCGTTTATGCCACCTCCACGGCAACACCGCTGTTCTTCGCCCAGGCCGTGGGACGCTTTGTGCGTGCCCGCAAACGCGGTGAAACGGCGTCGGTGTTCCTGCCCTCGGTGCCGCACCTGATGATTCTTGCCAATGAGATGGAAGTCGAGCGCGACCACGCCCTCGACCGCCCGGAGAACCATGCGGAGGAAGAGGGCTTTGGCCTGGACGACTCCCTGATGGAAGCGGCGAACCGTGAGGAAAAGGCCTCCGGTGAGCTGCAGAAGCAGAAGTTTGAGGCGCTCGAATCCCAGGCGTCCTTTGACCGGGTGCTCTTTGACGGCGGCGAGTTCGGCACCGGGGGCGAGCTGGGCAGCGAGGACGAACAGGACTTCCTGGGCATCCCCGGCCTCCTGGACCCGGACCAGGTGACCATGCTGCTGCGCCAGCGGCAGCAGGAGCAGCTCTCCCGCCGCGGCCGGAAGAAAGTGGAGGAGGCCGTCCCGGAGCAGCTGCCCTCAGTGGCTGACCACCGGCACCTGACCGAGCTGCGTGCGCAGCTGGCCAAGAACGTTTCGGCCTGGTCAGCGCGGTCCGGGATGCCGCACGGCATGGTCCACTCGGAACTGCGCCGGATCTGCGGCGGGCCGGCTGTTGCCCAGGCCAATGAGGAACAGCTCCAGAAGCGGCTCGCGAAGCTGCAGGACTGGTTCATCGGCCGCAAATAGCCCTTCCTTCATCGAGATGACAGAAACTGCCCGTATCGGAGCCGATACGGGCAGTTTCTGCTATCTCGATGGAGTTTTAGAGGTCCAGCAGCTCGACGCCGGCGTCCTCCAGCTCGTCCAGGGCGGCACGGACATCAACCCTGTCCAGGCCCCGGCAGAGTTCGGGAATGACTGCCGTGCTGTACCCGGCCGCGATCGCATCCAGTGCCGTGGCCTTCACGCAGTAGTCGGTGGCCAGGCCAACGATCACCACTTCATCCACTCCGTTGTCCCGCAGCCAGTCATCCAGGCTGACGGCATCCTCATCCGGTGCCGGTTCGGCGTCGGGGTCGCCCAGGGGCACCTCCACGTCCGGGGCCAGCAGGCCTTCGAATCCGGAGTACGCGGCCTCGTACTGGCCTTTGCGGAAGTAGGCGTCGATGAACTCCGTGTCCAGATCCGGGTTCAGTGCTGCGCCATGGGTCCCGGCGACGCAGTGGACCGGCCAGGAATCCCGGAAGTTCGGATTGTCGGAGAAGTGGCTGCCCGGTTCAATGTGCCAGTCCTGGGTGGCCACGACGGCCGCGTACCGGTCCCGGGACGTTTCGATGTAGTCGCTGATCTCCGCCGCGGCGTCGTTTCCGCCCGGCACGGCCAGGGAGCCGCCTTCGCAGAAATCGTTCTGGACGTCAACCACAATCAGTGCACGGGTCATCGGGTTTCCTCCTCGAATTCGGTTGGGATCACGGGCTCTCCGCGCTGCAGGCGGTAGGCGGCCGCCGGCAGTTCAAGCAGCGAAGCATCATGGCGGGCACGGGCCCGGGTGACCGCTTCCGGTCCCGTCCAGCCTTCCTGCACAACACCGTCGGCGACGAAGGTTTCAAGCAGCTCACGGTCATTGCCGTCATTCTGGGGGAGGGCGCCGACGCCCACAACCTCGGCCACCGCCCGGCCTCGCTCGTTAAGCCGGCGCATGGCGTACTTGTGGCCGCCCAGCGAAGCCTTGTTCTTGGCTGCCTTGGCCACGGAAACGAAGTTCCCGTCGTTGCCTTCGCGGCTGACCAGCTTGTAGACGAGTCCGGCCGTGGGTGCACCGGAACCGGTCACCAGCGAGGTGCCGACGCCGTAGGCATCCACGGGTGCCGAGCCCAGGGCCGCGATCGCGTATTCGTCCAGGTCCGAGGTCACCATGATGCGGGTGGAAGTATTGCCCAGGTCGTCCAGCAGCTCACGGACCCACTGTGCCTGGGCCACCAGGTCGCCTGAATCCAGCCGCACGCCGCCCAGCTTTTCGCCGGCGACGGCGACGGCGTTGCGCACGCCGCGCTCGACGTCGTAGGTATCCACGAGCAGGGAGGTATTGAGCCCCAGCGACGCGGTCTGGGCGGTGAAGGCATCCACCTCTGAATCATGGAGCAGGGTGAAGGAATGCGCAGCGGTTCCGACCGTCTTGATTCCGTACCGCAGCCCGGCTTCCAGGTTCGACGTGCTGTCGAAGCCGGCGATGACGGCGGCGCGCGCCGCGGCGACGGCGGCTTCCTCGTGGGTGCGGCGCGATCCCATCTCGATGCACGGGCGTCCGCCTGCGGCGCTCGTCATCCGGGAGGCCGCCGAGGCGATGGCGCTGTCATGGTTCAGCACCGAGAGGATCAGTGTTTCCAGGATGCAGGCCTCACCGAAGCTGGATTCAACCTGCAGGATCGGCGAGCCGGGGAAATAGACGTCACCTTCGGCGTAGCCGGTGATGGTTCCGGAGAAACGGAAGTTCTCCAGCCAGGCAAGGGTGCGGTCATCCACAATGCCGTTGGCGGCAAGGAAGTTCAGCTGCGTTTCCTCGAAGCGGAACGTCTCCAGCGCTTCGAGCAGCCGGCCGGTGCCGGCGACGATGCCGTAGCGCCTGCCGTCGGGCAGCTTGCGGGCAAAGGCCTCGAACACTGAGCGACGTTCGGCCGTGCCGGAGTGCAGGGCAGCCTGCAGCATGGTCAGTTCGTAGTGGTCGGTGTACAGGGCAGCATTTGGCTGCTGCCACGCGGTGGTAGCGTTCACACCCAAAACTCTAACCCGCCGTCCCCGGCCTGCGCCGCACCAGCCAACATGCGGACTGCAGGCAGCGCGCACCAAACTACAATTGGCACCATGAGCGTAGCCACCCTCCCGGATACCGGGACCCAGACCGACTCACTGACAGCCGCGGAAACGGCCACAGATGTTCCGTGGGTTGTCCTTGTGTGGAATGACCCGGTGAACCTGATGAGCTACGTGAGCTACGTCTTCCAGAGCTACTTCGGCTACTCGGAGGCGAAGGCGAACCAGCTGATGCTCCAGGTCCACAATGACGGCAAGTCCGTGGTCGCCACCGGGCCGCGTGAAGAAGCCGAACGCCACACTCTGGCCATGCACTCCTACGGGCTCTGGGCAACGTTCCAGAAAGCCGACCAGGCCTAAAGGCCCCACACCACAGGAAAGGTCCTTCTTGGCTACCGGATTCAAACTCACCCGCAAAGGCATCACCGCCCAGCTGGAGGCGGGCGAGCGTTCCCTGCTGCGCGGGCTGTTTGCCGACATCATCACCATGCTGGAACCGCAGACCCCGGCCTCGGAGGATCCGCTGGCCGCCATGGTCGGCCTGGACTCCAGTGCGGAGGCCCCCGGCGATCCCGCCCTGCTGCGGCTGCTGCCCGATGCCGTGGCAGAGAACGACGCCGATGCCCTTGAATTCCGGCGGCTCACCGAGCGCTCGCTGCGGGAGGGAAAGATCGGCGCCCTGCGTGCCGCGTCCCTGGCCCTCGAATCCAGCCCGCTGCACCTGGACAACGACCAGGCCAGGAACTTCGCCCAGGCGCTGAACGACGTGCGCCTGGTACTGGGTTCCCGGCTGGGGCTGAAGACCGACGCGGACGCCGAGGCGCTGCATGACATCACGGAACCCGGCGATGCGCAGGACGTGGACCAGTACCTGGCCCTGGTCTACAACTTCGTCACCTGGCTGCAGGAAACCCTGATGAAGGCACTGCTGGACGGCCTTCCCCGCCGCTGACCCGCAGCGGGCGGCCGGCTGTTGTGACCAAGACCACTGGCTGCCAAGTGCACCCTGTCCGGCCCGGGGACTATTGTCGATACATCATGAGCTCTGACCATTCGGGTACTTCACCGCTGAAGGACGACCTGCCGAAGACCACCGACGCACCGATCGGCATTTTCGATTCGGGAGTGGGTGGCCTGACGGTTGCCCGCGCCGTGATCGACCAGCTGCCGAATGAATCGATCCTGTACGTCGGAGACACCGCCCACGGCCCCTACGGCCCACTGCCGATCGCAGACGTGCGGGCATACGCCCTGGGTGTCATGGATGAACTGGTCGACGCCGGCGTCAAGCTGCTGGTGATTGCCTGCAACTCTGCCTCCGCCGCTGTGCTGCGCGATGCCCGGGAACGCTACACCGGCCGCTACGGCATCCCCGTCATCGAAGTCATCCAGCCTGCGGTCCGCCGCGCCGTCGCGGCAACCCGCACCGGACGCATCGGCGTCATCGGCACGGCGGCGACGGTCAGCTCCCGTGCCTACGACGACACCTTCGCCGCGGCCCCGCACCTCACCGTGTCGTCGGTGGCCTGCCCGGCGTTCGTGGAATACGTGGAGGCGGGCGTCACTGCCGGCAAGGAAGTGGTTGAGGCGGCCGTTGGCTACCTCACGCCGCTGAAGGAACGCGGCGTGGACACCCTGGTGCTCGGCTGCACGCACTACCCGCTGCTGACCGGCGTGATCTCCTACGTTATGGGCGAGGACGTCACACTCGTCTCCAGCGCGGAGGAAACCGCAAAAGATGTCTACAAGGCACTGCTCACCCACGGACTGGCGCGCGAGGCAGGGACTCCGCCCAGCCACCGCTTCGTAGCCACCGGAGACGCAGCCTCCTTCGAGCTGCTGGCCCGGCGTTTTTTGGGCCCGGAAGTGCTGCGGGTGGAGCACGCCGACTCCGTGGCAGCACGTTATCCGACCGGGGTCCTGGCCCGGATCACTCCTGAAATGATCGCCGCCGCACGCGCCTCGGCCGGGCTGCCGGCCACTGACGCTGCCCTGGGGAACGGTGCCCGATGAAACTGACAATCGTGGGATGCTCCGGTTCCTTTCCGGGGCCGGCCTCGCCCGCATCCTGCTATCTCGTGACCGCCAACGACGGCGAGCGGGACTGGCGCATCCTGCTGGACCTGGGCAACGGGTCCCTGGGCACGCTGCAGCGTTATATGGACATCAAGGACATTGACGCGGTACTCATTACCCATTTGCATCCGGACCACTTTATGGACCTGTGCGGGCTGCACGTGGCAGTCCACTGGGATCCCAGCGGCTGGGGCCGCGACCGGGTCAAGGTCTACGGCCCCGCGGCCACCGCGGACCGGATTGCCGTTGCTTACGGACTGGACCCGGAGCCGGGTATGCATGAGGACTTCGAGTTCATGAACTGGACCGCAGGCGAACCCGTTCGGATCGGCCCGTTCACTGTTACCCCGTACCCGGTGGACCACCCGGCGGAAGAAGCGTATGCGCTGCGTGTGGAGGCCGTGGAGCCGGCGGGGGACGGAACCGAAAGGCTGCGGACCCTGGCCTATTCCGGGGATACGGACTCCTGCCCCGGTCTGGAGGAGGCGGCCCGGAACACGGACGTTTTCCTGTGCGAGGCAGCCTTCCACGAAGGCCGCGACGACGCCATCAAGGGTGTGCACCTGACCGGCAAGCGCGCTGGAGCTGCTGCCACGGCAGCCGGTGCACGGCGCCTGCTGCTCACCCACCTGCCGGTCTGGAACGACGCGAACACAGCCGTTTCCGAGGCGCGGGAAACCTACTCCGGTGGACTGGCCGTCGCCGTCGCCGGTGTCTCCTACGACGTCGGAACGGACTTTGCGCCGCCGCTGGCCGTGAACGGCAGTGAAGTACTGGGTCACCCCGCCCAGGGACGGCCGGTACACGGCCGATAGACTGGCCACATGACTACAGCTTCGAATGCTTCGCCTGCCCTGCGCGCCGACGGCCGCACCCCCGACCAGCTCCGCACCATCACTATTACCCGCGGCTGGTCCAGCCAGGCCGAAGGATCCGCGCTGATCGAGTTCGGCAATACCCGGGTCCTCTGTACTGCTTCGCTGACCCCCGGAGTGCCGCGCTGGCTCAAGGGCGAGGGCAAGGGCTGGGTCACCGCCGAATACGCGATGCTTCCCCGGGCGACCAATACCCGCAACGACCGTGAATCGGTCAAGGGCAAGATCGGCGGCCGCACGCATGAGATTTCCCGCCTGATTGGGCGCTCACTGCGCTCGGTGATCGACACCCGTGCACTCGGTGAAAACACTGTGGTCCTGGACTGCGACGTCCTGCAGGCCGACGGCGGCACCCGCACTGCCGCTATTACCGGCGCCTACGTGGCGCTGGCTGATGCGCTGGCCTGGGCCAAGGAGAACAAGCTGGTGGCCCGCAGCGCCGAACCGCTGCTGGACACTGTTGCCGCCGTCAGCGTCGGAATCATTGACGGCGTGCCCATGCTGGACCTGCCCTACGTGGAAGATGTACGGGCAGAAACCGATATGAACGTAGTGGTTACCGGAAGCGGCAAGTTCGTGGAGGTCCAGGGCACCGCGGAAGGCGCGCCCTTTGACCGGGCAGAACTGGACGCCCTGCTGGACCTGGCCCTGCTGGGCACCTCCCAGCTTGCACAGATCCAGCGGCAGACCCTGGCCGCCTCATGAGCACGCCCGGGCCGCGGCTGGTGCTGGCCACCCGCAACGCCGGGAAACTCAAGGAACTGCGTGAGCTGCTCCGCGGGCGGATCGAAGGGCTCGACGTCGACACCCAGGTGATCGACGCCGAAGCGGCCGGCGTGCCGGACGTTCCCGAAACCGGCGTCACCTTCGAGGAAAACTCGCTGCTGAAGGCCCGCGCTGTGGCTGAGGCGACAGGGCTTCCGGCCATCGCGGACGACTCCGGCCTGGCCGTGGACGTCCTGGGCGGCGCGCCGGGCATCTTCTCCGCACGGTGGTCCGGAGCGCACGGAAACGACCAGGCAAACCTTGACCTTCTGCTGGCTCAGCTGGCGGACATCGGTTCAGAGCACCGGGGCGCGGCCTTCATCTGTGCCGCGGCCCTGGCAGTGCCCGGCGGCGAAGAGGTCGTGGAACGCGGCGAACTGCGCGGTGCCCTGCTCACCGCGCCGCGCGGCACCGGGGGTTTTGGGTACGACCCGATCCTGCAGCCGGCAGGCGAGACGCGCAGCTGCGCGGAACTCACCGGCGCAGAGAAAAATGCCATCAGCCACCGGGGTCAGGCGTTCCGGGCCCTGCTTCCCGCCGTTATCCGCGTTCTGGACGGCTCCGCCGGCGCCGAGCCGAGAGTGAATTAGGCCACGGAGCGGAGCCGGCGATCCTTGCGGCGCCGCTCCGTGGCAGACCGGTTCGTTCTTGCCTGGCGGGGGAGTAGGGCACAATTGGTTCCGATATGAGTATCCTGACCAGCGCCTCAGTTGACCCTGCCAGCTCCGAATCGGCCCTGGGAGGGGTTGCCCAGTGGGCCGTGGACATCATGGAGGCCATCGGCGCCCCCGGTGCCGGCCTGGCCATCGCGCTGGAGAACCTTTTCCCGCCGCTGCCCAGCGAAGTGATCCTGCCGCTGGCTGGTTTCGCTGCGAGCCAGGGCAACTTCTCCATTGTCGAGGCGCTGATCTGGACCACCCTCGGCTCCGTTTTCGGTGCCTGGGCACTGTACGGACTCGGCGCCTGGCTGGGCAGGGACCGCATGCGCGCCATCGTGGAGAAAGTCCCGCTGGTAGACATCGAGGACGTGGACAAGGTTGAGGCCTGGTTCCTGAAGCACGGTTACAAGGCGGTGTTCTTCGGGCGGATGATTCCGATCTTCCGATCCCTGATCTCCATTCCGGCGGGTATCGAAAAGATGCCCGTACTCAAGTTCCTGGGCCTGACCACTGCCGGCAGCCTCATCTGGAACAGCATCTTTGTCTTTTCCGGCTATTTCCTGGGCGAGAGCTGGCACATCGTTGAGGAATACGCCGGGATCTTCCAGAAGATCGTGATCGTTGCGGTGCTCATCGCCGCCGTCTGGTACGTGACCAGCAAGATCCGCTCCTACCGCCGGAGGAAGGCCCAGCGCGCGGCTGAAGAGTCCTGACGTGGGAGTGGATTTCACCTCCATTGACTTTGAAACGGCCAACGGATTCCGGGGATCGCCCTGTTCCGTGGGCCTGAGCAAGGTGCGCGGCGGCCGGATCGTCGAGGAAGCATCCTGGCTGATGCGCCCGCCGGAAGGGCACGACTTCTTTGACCGGCGCAACATCCGCATTCACGGGATTGAAGCGCACCAGGTAGCCGGCAAGCCCCGGTTCGGTGAGCTCTTCCCCGAGATCGGCGCCTTTATTGGCGAAGATCTGCTGGTGGCGCACAACGCGGCCTTTGACCTGGGCGTGATCCGTTCCGCCCTTGAGGTCTCCGGACTGCCTGCACCGGCGTACGACTACGTCTGCACCGTGGTGCTCTCGCGCCGGACGTATTCGCTGCCCTCACATTCCCTGCCGTTCGTGGCGGAGGCCGCCGGGGTTCCGCTGGAGAACCACCACGACGCCACGGCCGACGCCCGCGCCTGCGCCGGAATCCTGGTGGACATCGTCGCACGCTCCGGGGCAAGCAGCCTGGCGGAGTATTTCGCCCTGCAGGGCCTGCGCCCCAACCACGCACCGGCCTACCGCCCCGGCATCGACCCAATGTCCAAGGCCACCCGGGACGCCCTGGAACGCGGCACCGGAACCGCTGCCGCCGCGGGCTCATCCTTCAGCGGCTGGCCGACGGAGGGCATCAATCCGCCGCCGAACCCGGCGGCACGTCCCGGGCATCCGCTCTACGGACAGACTGTGGTCTTTACCGGGAATCTTGGCATGCCGCGCCAGAGCGCCAAAGAACGGGCGGCTGAACTTGGTGCCCGCACGGCCAGCAACGTCACCCGCGCCACCACCGTTCTGGTGGTGGGAGACGGCTTCGAAGCGGGAGACCTCCGCAACGGGAGGGTCACCGGCAAGGCACGCCGGGTGCTGGAGCTGCATGACCGCGGCCAGCAGATCGAAGTGCTGTCCGAGGCGGAGTTCCTGCAGATGATCGGCGGCGGCTGGCCCGCCGCCAGCCAGTAGGCCGCCGGCCGCCTAAACAGCCCGGTCAGCCCACGGTGACGGACAGCAGCGCCTGGGCCATCTGCTCCACGGTTTCGCGGGCATCGATCGCTTCGAGCCACTCCTGCGGGAGGGCAGGGGTGCCGTAAAGCACCCCGAGGATGTTTCCGGCCACCGAGGCAGTCGAGTCGCTGTCGCCGTCGTGGTTTACCGCCAGCGCGATTGTGCGCCGGAAGTGCTCCTCCGGCGCTGGTGCGTCCGCCGTCGCCAAAGCCGCATACAGCCCAATGGCCAGTGCTTCCTCAGCAACCCAGCCCTCGCCGAGGACCTGCTTCATGCGTTCGGGGGAGGGCTCCCTCTTGGCTGCCTGGTCTTCCGCTGCGAGGGTAACGGCAGCTTCCAGACGTTCGGAGAGTTCAGGCACCCCGGAAGCGCCGGCACGTTCCACTGCGGCAGCGGCCGCGCCGTGCAGGGTGGACCCGGCGGGGAGCAGGTCATGGATCAGGGTGCTGAACACCGCGGCACTGTGCAGCGCGGAGGGATGGCCGTGCGTCAGCGCGGCGCCGTCGGCGCTGAACTTGTAGACCGTGTCTGCGGCTACGTACGGGAGCAGGCCGAACGGGGCTGAGCGCATCACCGTACCGCAGCCTTTTGAATCTGCGTTCACGGGCCGGGCCTTTGTACCCATCTCCCCGGTCATCAGCCCGGAGAGGCACGCGTTGCCGGGTGCCCGGCGGTGGTGGAGCACTTCCTGGGCATCGATCCAGCGGGCCGGCTGGTCCGGAGCATTGGCCGGCAGCTCCACACCCTGGGTCTTCAGCCAGCGCAGGTACGCCAGCCAGAGGCAGGCCGTCTCATCGGCGCCGACGCCGTCGTTAGCCCACTGCAGGACTTCAACCAGTCCGTCCACGGTGTAGAGGGTCATCTGGGTGTCATCGGAAACCGGAGCCGGGCGGTCCAGCTGCAAAAAGTCCGTCAGGCCTCCGGCTCCGTAGCGGGCGCGGATACCGTCCAGCGAATCGAACTCCACCGCGTAGCCGAGCGCGTCGCCCAGAGCGCCGCCCAGCAGGCACGCGCGGACCTTGGACGCAAAAACTTCGGGATCAACCTGCGGCAGGGAAGGGGAATTATTCACCACTCCAGCATAGGTCGCTGCGCACAGGGCCACCCTCCGACGCAGCGAGTGTATGCTCAGTGCGCACCCAGCAGGCTCACAGGAAGCGGTGGAAGGCTGGGCTGTTTGTGCGGCCGCCGAACATTTTGCTGCGGTGCCGCATACAAAACCCGATCCTTATCAACGAATAGGAATGACTCCCCACATGACTGCAGAGCCACAATACCCAGCCGGCGCACGCGCCGCAGCGGCCAAGGGCACAACCATCACGTCCCTGCGCTCCTACGGGCTCCTGGGCCGCAGCATCGCAGAGGCGGCGGGTTCCTTCCTGCTGGTGCTGGCGGGCCTGGGCGTCTCCTTCTTTAATCCCTCCGGCGGGCTGTCCGCGCCGCTGGCATTCGGACTGGTGCTCGCCGCGGCGATCATTGCCTTTGGCTACATTTCCGGCGGCCACTTCCTGCCCACCATTACGATCGGCAGCGCCCTGGCCGGACGCACGCCCTGGAAGTCAGTGCTGCCCTACATTGTGGCGCAGCTGGTCGGTGCGCTGTTCGCAGCCCTGATCCTCTGGGTTTCAATGACCGGCCACCCCCAGATTCCGGAGACCCAGCCCTTCTTCGCGGCTGTTGCCAACGGTTTCGGTGAGAACTCCGCCACGCAGTTCCCGCTTGCCGGGGCGCTGCTCACGGAGGTCATCGCCGCGGCGCTGCTCACCGCCGTCTTCCTTGGCGCCGGTACGCGCCTTTCCGCGGCAGCGGGTGCCTTCGCCACCGGTGTCACCTACGCAGCGCTGCTGACGTTCCTGGTGCCCATCACGGGCGGATCCATTAACCCCGCCCGTTCAACTGCAGTAGCTGTTTTTGCTGAGCCCTGGGCCCTGGAACAGCTTTGGCTCTTCTGGCTCGCTCCGCTGCTCGGCGCCGCGATCACTGGTCTGATCTACCGCAGCCTCGACCTCTCAGGTACCGGCGCAGCCGTGGTCATCGAGGAAGAGTTTGACGAGGATGACGAGGAATTCCCCGCTGAATCCGCCGACGGCGCCGGTGCCTCCGCTGCCGCTGGTTCCTCCGCTGCCGCCGGTGCCTCCGCCGGTGTGGGCACGGCCCGCACCGGGGCAGACGACGCCGATGCACGCGGCTTCTTCGACGCTGACGGGTCCGATACCGGGGACTCTCTCACACTCGGCAAGAGCTCCCGGGACGGGGAGCAGGACGGCGAAACCGAGGACGGCGGCACGGCCCCCGGCAGCCCCCGGGTCTAAGGCCCCGGCGGGATTATCCCGCTTGGGTGTTTGCGCTAACTGAATAAACGAACCGCCCGCCCGCGGCACTGCAGCACCCGGCACACCCGCCGGGAAAACCGCAGTGTCACCGGCGGGCGGTAGTTTTATTGGTATGCGAATCCTGCACACTTCCGACTGGCACCTGGGCCGTTCCTTCCACGGCGTGGGGATGCTCCAGGCCCAGCGTTCCTTCCTGGACCAGCTGCTGGAGACCGTCCGCACGGAGCAGGTCGATGCAGTCCTTATCTCCGGTGATGTGTACGACCGCGCGCTGCCGGGTGTTGACGTGGTGCGGCTGCTGGACGAAGCCCTGGCAGGAATCACGGCCGCTGGTGCCAAGGTGATCCTGACCAGCGGCAACCATGACTCCGCCGCCCGGCTGGGGTTCGGCGGACGCATCTTTGAGCAGGGCGGTGTGCACCTGCGTACGGGAATCGACGCCATCACCTCACCGGTCCTGATGCGCACGGGCGACGCCACCGTTGCCGTATACGGCATTCCCTACCTCGAACCGCGCCTCGCGGCCCCTGAACTGGGTGCGGATATTCCTCCCAGCCACGAGGGTGTCCTTGGCGAAGCCGTGCGGCGCATCCGGGAAGACGTGCAGCAGCGCGAAGAGGCCGGTGAACCGGTGCTGCCCGTGGTCATGGCACACACGTTTGCTTCCGGTGGCATCACCTCGGACAGCGAACGGGACCTGTCCGTTGGCGGAGTGGGAGCTGTTCCGCTGGACCTCTTCAGTTCCTTTACCTATACGGCGCTGGGCCACCTTCACGGACGCCAGGAGCTGGCTCCGAACGTCTGGTACAGCGGATCTCCGCTGCCGTATTCATTCTCCGAGGCCCGGCAGTCGAAAGGAGGCCTGCTGGTAGAGCTCACCGCCTCCGGGCTGGCAGGAGTCACCCCCGTTCCCTGGACTGCCCCCAAACGGCTGGCAGTGCTCCGCGGAACACTTCAGGACCTGCTGGAAGACCCCGCCCATGCCCACGCCGAAGACGCCTGGTGCCAGGTAACCCTTACGGACGACAACCGCCCGGCCAAGGCCATGGAACAGGTACGTACCCGTTTTCCGGACACCCTGGTGCTCTCCTTCGAACCGGCTTCGGGTTCGCGGAGAGTCAATGAGAGTTACAGCCGCCGGCTGGCCAGGGCCACGGACGACCTCGACGTCTGCTGCGGCTTCCTGGACCACGTCCGCTCACGGGAAGCCTCCGTGGAGGAACGGGAGCTCCTGACCGAAGTGCTGCAGAAGGTCAATGCAGCGGAGGTAGCCAAATGAGGATCCACCGGCTGGAAATACAGGCTTTCGGACCATTCGCCGGTCGCGAGAATATTGATTTCGATGAGCTGGGGGCCCAGGGGCTGTTCCTGCTGAACGGACCCACCGGCGCCGGGAAAACCAGTGTGCTGGATGCCATCTGCTTTGCCCTCTACGGGTCGGTTCCGGGCGCCCGGCAGGAGGCCAGGAAGCTGCGCAGCGACCATGCTGCCCCCGGCACCGCACCCGAAGTGCTCCTTGATTTCAGCGCCGGGGACCGCCGGTTCAAAGTGGTCCGCAATCCCCAGTGGGAGCGCCCGGCAAAACGCGCAGGAAGTGCCACCGGTACGGTCACCGAGCAGGCCCGCACCCTGCTCAGCGAGCGGGTCCAGGGCGAGTGGGTCCAGAAGACGGCCCGCAACGATGAAGCAGCCAGGGAGATCCAGGAGCTGCTTGGCATGAGCCGCGAGCAGTTCACCCGTGTGGTCATGCTCCCTCAGGGTGACTTCGCTGCGTTCCTGCGGGCCGATGCGACGTCCCGTGCCGAGCTGCTCCAGCGGCTCTTTGGGACCTGGCGCTACGAGGAGATCGAACGCCAGCTCAAATCCGAGGCCGATGAAGCAAAGTCGGAGCTGTCCCTGGCTCAGGCTTCGGCGGAACTGCTGCGGGCACAGGCACGCAGCGAGGCTGAACGGTGTGTGCGGCTGCTGGGCAGCCGGGATGACGGCGGTCAGTCCCCGCCGGCTGTGCAGCAGCTGAACCCTGCGTCAGACGGGGATGAAACGGAGGCAGCGGAAGTCCTGGCGGCTGAAGGCGGCTCGGCATGGGTCACCGCCGTCCGCACCGCCCTCACTACCCGGCTTTCTTTCCTGCGGCAGACCCAGACGGACAAGAAAACAAGCTTCATTCAGGCGGAAGAGCTCCTGCACAAGCTCGAAGCACGCCGCGCCCGGGGGCTGGCCAGGCTCCAGCTCGAAGCCGAGGAGCGCGAACACGCCGTCCGGCAGGCCGCCAGCCTGCCTCAGCGAGCCGCACTTGAGTCCCATCGGCGGGCGGAAGGGCTCAAAGGCTACCTGGATGCGCTCACCTCGGCGGAACTGGGCTGCCGGCGGGACGGCGCTGCGGCGCGGAACGCACTCAGGGACCTGGCCGACGCCGCTGCTACGGCGGGTCTGCGGGATCTTGTTCCCGGAGCAGGGACTGAACTGCGGGATCCGGCAGAACAGCTCCCGGAGCCAGATGACCTGGCAGTGCTGGAAGAACGCACCGCCAAGGAACTCTCCGCCGCTGAAAACGCCCTCGCCGACTCGAAGCGTGCTGCAGCACTCACTGAGCTCGCTAGCCGGGAACAGGCCAGGGAAGCAGGGCTGCGGAACGACGCCGGGGACGCCGAGGAAGCAGCCTCGGTCTTCCGGGGTGAACGGGAAACCCTCCGCGCCGCGCTGCCGGACCTGCGGAACGGTGCCGCGGCAATGGATGCTGCCCAACGCAGGATGGAGGACGCAGCCAAAACCGAGGAGATAATCCAGCTCTACAAGACGGCACAGAGCGCGGCGTCGGCCTCAGCGGAGCGGGCTGCCCAGGCCCGTGAGGTCTATCAGGACGCCCGCGGAAAGTGGCAGGACCTGCTGCAGCTGCGGCTGGACCAGGCCGCGGCAGAACTCGCGGCCTCCCTCGAGCCCGGACAGGACTGTCCGGTATGCGGAAGCACCTCGCATCCGGCTCCCGCGCCGCTGCCGGAGGACGGGCAGTTCGTCACCCGGGAGGAAGAAGCCGCCGCGCGGGCGGCGACCAGCGCGGCTGAGAAGAAATGGGAGGCAGCCCGTGCTGCTGCCGAAGCGGATGCCTCCTCTGCGGCGGCGCTGCGCGCGCAGGGCGGGGAATCCGACCCTGCCGAGGCACGCCGGGCAGGGGAGCAGGCTGCAGAGGACTTCCGGGCCGCGGAACACGCCGCCGCTGAGCTCAGTGCGGCCGAGGAACGGCTCCAGGCCATCGAGACCGAACTCGGGCGGTTGGAGCAGGCCCGCTCCCGGCTCCTCCAGGAGGCCGCGCAGGCGCAGGCCCGGGCCGCTGCTGCTGCAGAGGAAAACGCAGAGCTGAGCCGGCGGGGGTCCGGAGACCTCTCCGACCCGCAGGCGCTTTCAGAGCGGCTTGACCTGCTCGGGGAGGTGCGCCGGCTGGCTGCCGCCGCCAGGACGGCACTGCAGTCGGCATGGCAGGCAGAAAGTTTCAGGAACGATGCAGAGCACAACCTGACGGCGGCGCTTTCCGGGACAGGTTTCCCGGATGCCGCCGCCGCGCGTGCAGCGCTGCTCCCCGGGGCTGACGCAGATCAGCTGCGCGCCGGTCTTGAAGCGCTCGATGCGCAGGCAGCCCGTCTGGCCATGCGGCGCGAAGACGAAGACGCCCTGGCCACACTGGACAGCGACGGGGTGCCCGAGGCCATGCCTGACGAGGAAGACGTCGCGGAAGCTGCTGAGGCCGCCGACGCAGCCCGGCAGGCTGTCTCCGATGCCGCCGTGCAGATTAAGCTGCTGGAAGGATCTTCAGTCACCCTTGATGAGCTGGCGGCACGGCTGGAGGAGGCTGAAGCAGAGATGCAGCCGCTGCTGCGCCGCTGTGAACTCCTCCAATCCGTCAGCGACACGGCACGGGGCAACGGGGAGAACAACTACCGCATGGCCCTGAGCACCTATGTCCTGGCGGCACGCCTGGAACAGGTGGCCGCTGCCGCAACTGAACGGCTGGCGGCGATGACCGCGGGACGCTATTCACTGGTGCACGACGATTCCCGTTCCGGCAACCGCCGGGCCGGACTGGGGCTGCACGTCATTGACGACTGGACCGGCGTACGCCGCGACACTTCAACCCTCTCCGGCGGCGAGTCCTTTATGGCCTCCCTGGCGCTCGCCCTGGGCCTGGCGGACGTGGTGCAGCAGGAATCCGGGGGAACGAGCATGGAGACCCTTTTTGTCGACGAAGGATTCGGCAGCCTGGACGAGGAAGCGCTGGAACAGGTGATGGATGCCCTGGAAGGACTGCGCGACGGAGGACGGGTGGTGGGCCTGGTCAGCCACGTAGCAGAGATGAAACAGCGCATCGGCGCCCAGCTGCAGATCACCCGCGGCCGCAACGGCTCCACCGTCAGCTACCGGGCGGCGCTGCCGGCTTAGCGGAGCCTGTACGCCATCAGCGAGCACCGGCGCCGCTGTCTGCCCGGCCGGGGTAGGATCGGCATGTAGCCGGGTTGGGCGCATCGGGAGGAGGGACGATGCGCGCTTTTGCCTGAACTGAGTACCGCATGAAACCTTTCACCACCGATCAGCAGTCCGCCGGAGAGAGCAGCGCAGCTGCCAGTTCCGGAACCCCTGAGTCAGCCGCCGCGCCGGCGCCCGCCAAGGGACGCTACGGCCGCATCCTTGAACTGGCCGGACCGGCGTTCTTCTCCGTGGCCTTCCTCGCCCGCCTGCCGCTGGCCATGCTCACCATCGGCGCCCTGACCCTGGTCACGAGCATTACCGGTTCCTATGCGCAGGGCGGTTTCGCTGCCGGCGCCGTGGGGGTCGGCTCCGCTCTGGGCGGTCCCGCCCTCGGCTACCTCGCCGACCGTGTGGGGCAGCGCCCCGTGCTCCTGGGCGCCGCCGTCGCCAATCCGCTGCTGATCATCGCGACGATCCTCACTGCAGCGCAGCTGCCCGACGGCGGCACGCTGGCTGCCGTTCTGGCGGCGGCGTTCGGCATGGGGGCCACGGGCCCGCAGGTTGGCCCGCTGGCCCGCGTACGCTGGATGGCGCTGACCGCCAGGGACCGCACCGGCAAAGAGATGGGCACTGCCCTCTCCTACGAGAGCATGGCCGATGAACTGAGCTTTGTGCTGGGCCCGGCGCTTGTGGGCCTGCTGGCAGCGGCAGTCACCCCCTGGCTGCCCATGGCTCTGGCCGCGGTGCTGTCTGCCTCCATGGTCAGTGCGTTTGCGCTCCACCGTTCCACGGCAATTGTCCGGCCCGCTCCGCGCCGGGCCAAGAACACCCCGCGGCCGCCCCGGGACGGTGCACACCGTGCCTCGTGGGGGCTGCTTGCCCTGCCGGTGCTTGGCATGGTGGCCATGGGCACCTTCTTCGGTGCCACCCAGGCCTCCCTGGCAGCTTTTGGCGGTTCGTTCGGTGCGGCGGATGCCGCAGGGCTGCTGTACTCCATCATGGGTATCAGCTCCGCCGCTGCCGCCCTGTCCGTGGCCTTTTGGCCGCAGCGGTTCAGCCAGTCGGCCCGCTGGGTGGTATCCGCTGCCGCAATGACCGCAGCTGCGCTTCTGCTCCTTGTGCCGTCAGGAATTCCGGGCATGCTGGCGGTCCTGTTCCTGCTGGGCATTCCCGTGGGACCGACCATGGTCAGCATCTTCGGTATTGGTGCCGAGCTGGCGCCCAAGCACCTTATGGGTACCTTCATGACCCTGCTGGCCAGCGGAACGGTAGCAGGGACAGCGGTCGGATCGGGCCTGGCCGGACCCCTCGCGGAGGCGTATGGGCATCCCGCGGCGTTCCTGGTGTCCGCCGGTGCGGCGGTGTCCCTGCTGATTCTGGGGCTGGCATCCGGTGCGGCGGTCCGCAGGTCAGCGAACCGAACAGCATAGCCGGTCCCCGCGGCTAACCGGGCACCTTCCCCGCCGCCGCGGTAACAAAACCGATGAGGATCTCAATTGTGTTGTCAATCACATATTTTCCTTGACGCAGAGTGACGTATTTCATAGCGTTTAGCTGAAGAACTCCCGTTCAACATGCGAACAACATGAGAACCTCAACGGTTTCTCGTGGAGTGCACCGGTGTTTAGCAGCTGGGCGGAGGTCTCAGCCCGCGACCGTCTTCGCGGGTTTCCACCGTACAAGGAGCGCCCTGAGTGAAACGCAATGCCCCCGTCCTCCTCGCCGCCGCAGCGGCCCTCACCCTCAGTGCCTGTGGAGGCGGATCCCTCTCCGGGGACGAAAGCACCTCAGAGGCAGAAGGCACCTCGGAGCTGACCACGCTTTCCGTAGGGATCATGCCCATCGTCGATACGGCCCCCATCTGGCTGGGCAAGGAACAGGGCTTCTTTGAAGCCGAAGGCCTGGACCTGGACATCCAGACCACCACCGGAGGGGCCGCCGCGGTCCCCGGTGTAGTCAGCGGAGATTTCGACTTTGCCTTCGGCAACGTTGTGTCCGTCATGGTTGCCAATGACAAGGGCCTGGGCATCGAACTGGTGTCCAACGGCAATTCGACGACGGGCGACACATCCTCGGACTTCGGCGCCGTCGTCGTGCCCGCGGATTCGGACATCCAGGATGCAGCTGACCTGGCCGGCAAGACGGTCTCCGTCAACAACCTCTCGAACATCGGAGACACCACGATTCGAAAGCTCGTGGAGAACGCCGGCGGCGACCACGAGAGCATCAAATTCGTGGAGATCCCGTTCCCCGATGCCCCCGCCGCGATCGAATCCGGCCAGGTCGACGCCGCCTGGATCCTGGATCCCTTCCTCACCCAGACCGTCGAGAACGGCGCCCGGGTGATCGCCTACAACTTCGCCGAAACCCACCCGAGCCTGGACATCAGCGGATACTTCACGACGTCCTCGTACATCGAGGAGAACCCGGAGATCGTTGAGCAGTTCACCCGGGCCATGAAGAAGTCACTGGAGTACGCGCAGGAGAACCCGGAGGCCGTCCGGGAGATCGTGGGCACCTACACCAAAATCGACGAAGAAATGCGCGCCAAGATGGTGCTGCCCGCCTTCCACGCGGACTTTGACCGCGAAGGCCTGACCATTCTTGGTGAGGCAGCCGCCAGTTACGGAACCCTGTCCAAGGCGCCGGACCTGGACGCCATGCTGCCCGCGCAGGACTAACTCCGCACTTTCCGCCCGGTTCGAGAAGAACGAGAGCATATGAAATCCGCCAAACGACTCCCCACGGGGCCGTTGCTGGGGCTGGCAGGGATCCTCGGGTTCCTGCTTACCTGGGAACTGATTCCCCGGCTCGGAGTGGTCAACCCCAGATTCCTGCCGCCCGCCAGTGAGGTACTGGGCGTCTTCGTCAACAACCTTGGCCTCGGCGCGTTCTGGGCCGCGGTGCTGGACACGATGACCGGATGGTTCCTGGGTCTTCTGATCGCCACGGTTGCCGCAGTGATCCTGGGCCTGCTCATTGGCTCCAGCCCCTTCCTGCGCAAGGCCACCAACTCAACAATTGAATTCCTGCGGCCCATCCCGTCCGTTGCCCTCATCCCGCTGGCCGTGCTGCTGTTCGGCTTCCGCATCGAGTCAACCCTGCTGCTGGTGGTCTACGCCTCCTTCTGGCAGGTCCTGATCCAGGTCCTCTACGGAGTGGCGGACGTGGATCCCGTCGCCAACAACACGGCCAAGAGCTTCGGTCTGGGCCGCCTGGCACGGATCCGCTACGTCGTGTGGCCAACCACCCTCCCGTACCTGATGACCGGGGTCCGGCTGGCCGCCGCCGTCGCGCTGATCCTGGCCATCACCGCGAGCCTGATCATCGGCTCACCGGGCCTGGGCAAAGAGATCGCCAACGCCCAGTCAGGCGGCGCGATAGCCCAGATGTACGCACTGGTCCTGACCACCGGCGTCCTGGGCATCCTGATCAACATGGGTATGCGCGTCATCGAGCGCCGCACCCTGTCCTGGCACAGCTCGGTCCGCGGGGAGGTCGTGGTATGAACACGCTTAAGAAAGCCGGCTACCTGGTCGGTCTGCCCGCACTGCTGATCTTCATCTGGTGGATCAGCACGCAGGGCAGCACCAACTTCTTCGTTCCGAAGCCGGGCACACTGGTTGAAAAGTTCGTGACGGTCTGGACCTGGGACCGCTTTATGGCCGATGTGCTGCCCAGCCTGATCCGGCTGGTGACCGGCATTGCGCTGGCAATCGTCCTGGGGACCTGCCTGGGCATCCTTGTAGGCACCACCCGCTGGCTGCGAAGCCTGATGGAGCCGGTACTGGAGTTCTTCCGGGCCATTCCGCCGCCGGTGCTGATCCCGGTAATGATGCTCCTGATCGGCATCAATGACCAGATGAAGGTCGCCGTGATCGTCTCCGGCTGCATCTGGCCGGTGCTGCTGAACACGATCGAAGGCGTCCGCGCCGTCGACGGCGTGCTCAGCGACTCCGCCCGCACCTTCCGCATCGGCGGGTTTGCCAGGCTGAGGTACCTGGTGCTGCCCAGCGCCAGCCCGCAGATAATGGCCGGAGTGCGCCAGTGCCTGTCAATCGGCCTGATCCTGATGGTCATTTCGGAGATGTTTGCATCCTCCGAAGGCCTGGGCTTCACGATCGTCCAGTTCCAGCGGTCCTTCGCCATTCCCGAAATGTGGAGCGGCATCGTAGTCCTTGGCCTGATCGGCGTGGCCATGTCATTTTTGTTCCAGTGGTCCGAACGCCGCATCCTCGGCTGGTACCACGGTTTGAGAGAGGTAGAGCATGCAGAGTAATCCCACGGAAGGCCAGCCGCAGCCGCTGCTGTCGGTTCGAGGCGTCCAGAAGATCTACAAGGTCGATGCCGGGGAGATCGAAGCTGTCCGCAACCTGACTTTCGACCTCCGCCCCGGGGAGCTTGTCTGCCTGGTGGGCCCCTCGGGCAGCGGCAAGACCACGCTGCTGAAGATCATCGCCGGGCTTATGGCACCGACTTCCGGCGAGGTTGTCCTGGCCGGCAGGAAGGTGACCGAGCCGCCGAAGGACATGGCAGTGGTTTTCCAGGAATACGGGCGCAGTCTCTTTCCATGGATGACGGTCCGGGGCAACGTCGAACTGCCGCTTAAGAACGCCGGCATCGCCAAGGCGGAGCGGAACCAGCTGGTGGACAACGCGCTGGAGGCCGTGGGCCTGGCCCACGTTCCCACCAGCTACCCCTGGCAGCTCTCCGGCGGCATGCAGCAGCGTGTGGCCATTGCCCGCGCCGTCGCCTACCAGCCCAAGGTGCTGCTGATGGACGAGCCGTTCGCCGCCGTCGACGCCCAGACCCGCGCGGACCTGGAGGACCTGGTGCGCAGCGTCTGGGAGAAGCTGGGCGTGACGATCCTGTTCGTGACACACGACATTGACGAGTCCGTGTATCTGGGGGAGCGGGTCGTGGTGCTCTCCAGCTCGCCGACTGTGGTGCAGGAAGACATCGTCATTGACCTTCCTGAAAAGCGCGACCAGCTCACCACGCGGTCGCTCCCGCGCTTCGTGGAGCTGCGCAACCACGTGTATGAGCAGATCCAGATCGCCAAGCAGAACAAGGGCAGCGCCCCTGCCGTCGTATCTGCCGCACCGCGGACGACGGTTCCGCACGACGGAGCTCCGGCCAGTTCCTAGCCAGGCGGGGGTACGAACAGGGCCGGCGGGTTCTTCCCGAAGGGGAGGAAACGCGCCGGCCCTGTGCTGTGTGCCGCAGGTGACCTAGTATCGAAGGTCAGTGCCCGGGCACCGCCTGGGTACCATGAACCACCGAAGGGGAGGAACAACCATGGCTGATGCAGGCAAGGGAACACCGGAGGAGAAGGACAAGAACGGCGGCGCCGGGCCGGAAGGCACCATCCCCGAATCAGGCGACGGTGTGGCAGCGGCCAGCACCGAAGAAGCGTCAAACTTTGAGCCCGAAGAGGATACCGACGCCGATTCCTAGCGCGTCCGGCTAGCCGAGGCTGGGGGCGTGGGCCGGCGGGAGCGGAATATAGATGTTCCCCGTGGTCACGCCGCCGGTGCATACCTCTTCCGCATCGGCGTCGTTGTCTGCGGGCTGCGGCACGGCCACTTCCGGTTCAGCCGCCAGCAGCCGCAGGGCTGCGGCAGCCTCGTGGGCGGCGGGACGGGCGTCGGGAAGCCGGTTGGTCATCGCGCGGAGCAGGTCCACCCATTCGCTGCCCAGGGAATCCGGGATCTCGGGATCTCGGAGCAGCCGGGCAACGGCAGCTTCCACAATGGGGCCGGGGAAGGCTTTTTCACCGGTCAGGGACTCCAGCAGTACCAAGCCAAGGGAGTAGATATCCGTGGATGGTGCAACCGCGCCCCCCTGCGCCTGCTCAGGGCTCAGGTAGTTGGCAGTGCCGATCGTGGCGCCGTGCGCGGTGGCGACGGTGGCCTCGACCAGGCGCGCGATCCCGAAGTCCGTGAGCTTGGGGTAAAGCCGTGAGTCATGCTCCTGCGGGTAAAGCAGGATATTGGCAGGCTTGACGTCCCGGTGGATAACGCCCTGGGAATGGACGTACGCGAGGGCATCAGCCAGATCGGCCCCCAGCGAGGCTACCGACACTGCCGGCAGCGGACCCGACTTCAGGGTCCGGCGCAGGTCGGGACCGTCCACGAGTTCCATCACCAGGTAGTTCAAGACCTGGCCTTCGTCGTCGTGATGTAGGCCCGCATCCAGCAGTGTGACAAGTCCCGGGTGGTTCAGGGTCGCCAGCAGGAGCGTCTCGGTGTGCTGACGGCGGTGGTTGTCGTCTTCCTGGATGCTGGGGCGGAAGAGCTTGACGGCGACCTCGCGGCCGAGGTTTTCATCCACCGCACGGTGCACGGAAGCAGCGCCACCAGAACCAATCAGGTCGGTGACGCGGTAACGCTGCCCCAGGAATAGGTCCACGGGCGTCCTCACTTAGGGGGTTGAACTGCGGGGATGGAACATGGACGGATACTTCACAAGTAAATCGCAAGCACACTTAGTAATCTTGTTTCAGTGTACTGACTATCCAATCCTATCCTGCGCAGCTACCTCCCCAGCCCCATTTTTATGCCACGTAACCAAGTCTTGACCTCATCCCGCCGGTTTTGCCCCGCCCAGGAAATCGACCGCCGCGTTCTTGAAGGCCCGGGAGGTGACGGCATTGGCGTGCCGGCGACCGGGCAGGAGAAGCAGGTCCGCCTGTCCGTTGAGCGCGGCGAGCTGCGGAGCAGACACAGCGAGTTCATCCAGCTCCCCGGCCACCAGCAGCAGGGGCATTGGCGGTACTGCGGCCTCAGGTGAGAAAGGCTCTTCCTTGATCGCCTCAACCAGGGTCAGGAGCGCATCCAGGTTGTTGCTTGGCACCAGCTGGGCCATCCGAAGCAGGTCAGCACTGACGGGATCCGCGAGCGGTGTGCCGTTTGCCAGGAACTGCCTCGCTCCGTCCAGATCGAAGTCTGCCAGCGGATCCCCGGCTCCCGGACCGCCCAGCACCATGCGGTGCACGAGCTCCGGGGCAGCGGCACCCAGCTCCCAGGCCAGGCGCGAGCCCAGCGAATAACCCACCACGTCCACACCCGAGGACGCATCGCCGTCGGCCAGCGGGCGGACCCCCGCAGCGGAGAGCAGCTCCAGCAGCTGGGCCCGGATCCGGCTTGGTGCGTAGTTCTCCCGTTCCTCGGGTGCGCCGCTGCGGCCGTGGCCGGGAAGGTCGACGGTGATGACCCGCCGTCCGGCGCCGGTCAGTGCGCTGATCCAGCCCGTGGACTGCCAGTTCATCTCCGTTGAGGAGGCAAATCCGTGCAGTGCCAGCACCGGACGCAGCGTACTGCGGCCCTCTGGTTCGTGGACTTCGCTGTGCAGGGCAGGGAAGGTGCCGATGCCTGCGCCCATGCTTAGTCCTCGTCCAGGACGGCGGAGAGACGGACCCGGCGGCGGGCCGGTGCTTCCTGCGGGACGGTGCCGACAATCCCGGCGGTGTCATCGGGAACCTCGAAGACAACCAGGGGCTCGCCCACGTTGATCTTCTCGCCCGCTTCACCGTAAATACGGGCTACGACGCCGGCCTGCGGGGAGGGCAGCTCCACTGCGGATTTGGAGGTCTCCACCTCAACCAGCGGCTGGTTGCGTTCCACCTGGTCGCCCGGGGCCACGAGCCATTCCAGGACGGTTGCTTCGATCAGGCCTTCGCCCAGATCGGGCAGGGGAAATGAAATTTCAGCCACGCCGGTACTCCAATACTCGCTGGATCCCAAAAAGGATGCGGTCAATGTTCGGGATGTATTCGTCTTCCAGATCACCCGAGGGATACGGTACGTCGAATCCGGTGACCCGCTCCACCGGAGCCCTGAGTGTGTCGAAGCAGTGCTGCGTGATGAGTGCGGCTACTTCCGCCCCCAACCCTGCGGTCAGCGGGGCTTCGTGCACGACGACGGCGCGCCGGGTCTTGGAGACCGAGACAGCCAGGCCCTCGGCGTCGATCGGCTTCAGCCAGCGCAGGTCGAGGACCTCGATTTCGATGCCGTCCTCGGCGGCCAGCTCGGCAACCTGCAGGCAGCGGGACACCATCGCACCCCAGGCCACCAGGGTCAGGTGCTTGCCGGGCCGGACAATCCTCGAGCCCTGCAGATTCCCCGGTTCGGCGGTGTCAACGCTGTCCTTCTGCCAGTAGCGGGACTTCGGTTCCATGAAGATGACCGGGTCCGGCTGGGCGGCAGAGTGCTTGAGGAGGTGGTAGGCCTGGTGCGGGCTCGAGGGAGAAACAACCTTCAGCCCCGGAACGTGCGCGAAGAGCGCTTCGAGGGACTCTCCGTGGTGTTCCGGTGCCCGGATACCGCCGAAGCTCGGCACACGCAGGGTCACCGGCATGGGCATGGTGCCGCGGCTGCGGTAGTTCATGCGCGCCAGCTGGGTGATGATCTGGTTCACTGCCGGGTAGGCGAAGCCGTCGAACTGGACTTCGGGAATCGGGTGGAAGCCGGCCATCGCCAGTCCCACGGACATGCCCAGAATGCCGGATTCGGCCAGGGGCGTGTCGAAGACCCGGTCGGCGCCGAAGCGCTTCTGCAGGCCATCGGTAATGCGGAAGACGCCGCCCAGTCGCCCGACGTCCTCACCCAGCACTACGGCCCGGGGATCTTCGGCCAGTATTTCGGCCAGCGCACGGTTGAGTGCGGCCTGCATGGACATGGTTTCGACGGTGTCCCCGGCGGAGTCTGTCTCCAAGGGACGCGTTCCTTCACTCAGCTGGCTAGACATGCTCGGATTCCTCCCGCCAGGCACGGGCCTGGGCCTTAAGTTCTTTGGTGGGCTCAGCGAAGACGAAGTCGAACATTTCCTGTCCGGGACGGGGCTGCAGTGCCTGGACGCCTTCACGGACGGTGTCGGTGTGTGCCCTGGCTTCCGCAGCAGCAGAGTCGAGGAAGGTCTGGTCTGCTGCTCCGCTTTCCAGCAGCAGGGCTGCCATACGGGCCACGGGATCTTCGCCGCCGTCGCGCCGCTCTTCGTCGAGGGTCCGGTAACGTCCCGGATCATCACTGGTGGAGTGCGGTCCACGGCGGTAGGTCATGGCCTCGATCAGCACCGGCCCCTTTCCTGCCCGGGCATGCTCAAGGGCTGCGCGGGTTGCCCGCACGACGGCGGGGGCGTCGTTGCCGTCCACTGTCACGGAGGCCATTCCGTACCCTGCGGCGCGGGCCGCAACGGTGCCGCCTGCCACCTGTTCCTCGGTGGGCAGGGAGATGGCCCAGCCGTTGTTCTGGACGAAGAAAACCACCGGGGCCTTTAGGACACCGGCGAAGTTCATGGCCTCATGCACGTCGCCCTGGGAGCTGGCTCCGTCGCCGAAGTAGGTGATGGCGGCAGGCAGTCCATCTTCGGAGTTCCCGGTGGCTGCGTTTTCAGCGGCGGCCAGCCGCTGGCCGTGGGCCCAGCCGACGGCATGCAGCACTGAACCGCCCACTACGGCCTGGATCGGCGCGAGCCGGGTGCTGACCGGGTTGTAGAGTCCTCCGTGCCAGCTGGCCTTGTGGGTGGACATGTACTCCACCATGTCGACGCCGAGGGCCAGGGCAACGCCCATCTCGCGGTAGGTGGGGAAAGCGAAGTCGCGTGAGTTGTCCAGGGCAAAGGCGCTGCCCACCTGGGCGGCTTCCTGGCCCAGTTCAGGGGCATAGCCGGGAAGGATGCCCTGCCGCTGCCAGGCCACGGCCGCGACGTCCAGGTCGCGGGTACTGATCAGCAGTTTGTACAGCTGGCGCAGTTCCTCGGCTGTGAGCTCGGGGATGCTCGTTGTGTCTAGGTCCATAGGACAAAACGTAACCGCCGTCACGCTACTCTGCAAACAGCTACGGCGACTCTGAACACACTGCGCAGATAGCTCATATGTACGGGTAAATACCTGTACAAAGTGCCTAGTCCTGATCGAAGCCAGTGCTGACCCGAAGGGGCGCGCTGGCCTGCAGCTTCGTCCTGTGTGGATGCTGGTCCCGTTCCGGCCCGGCTGCCCTCCAGGTGTGGGAGGATGCCGGGTTCAGGCCCAGGACTGGCTTTTTTTTTATTTCCGGGTATGGTCTGGTTAACCGGCTTTTCTTTAAGCCGGTTTTCCCAAAGTGGATAAAAGTTAGGCGGCCTGAAAAAGTGCAGTTGCCGCCGGCCCGTCGCTGAGGAGTGCAAATGAGCGGAAACGCCAAAAAGCCAGGTAAGTCCATCAAGGAGAAGCGCGCGGAGAAGCGGGCCAAGTCCGCTTCGGAGGAGCCGGCTCCCCGCAAGCGCAAGGGCCAGTAGCCCCACCCGGGCGGCTGAAGGCCGTTTTAGGCAGGTGCCCTGCGGGGTACCTGCCTACACGGATGCCCGAGTGCTCAGGGGTCGCAGGAACCCCCGGGGCCTTCCGGGATTTGCCGGGGCGGTTCGCTGGAGGAAATTGCGGGAATTGTTTATCTGGACAGGGAAAAATCCTGATGCGGGCATGAGAGAACACTTTCTTTCTTTTCTTCAAGGTGCCCGAATAAGTTGCGGTTGGTTTCTTTTTTGTATTGCTGCCCTTGGCGCCGCTGCGAAAGCGGGTGCACCCCGCTGTATTTCCCGTGCGTGGCGCGATGCGGCATAAGCGTCCCTGCCGCTAAAGTTCCCTCAGGGCTGCATCAGCAGGCCCTGTTCCGGACTGAGGTCCGGTTTCTCCCGGATTTCCTGCACGGAAAGGCTGCCATGGCAACAGATCAGCTCGATGCCCGGATTGTGTCCCTCTTTACCGATGACCCGCGGATGTCGGTTCTGGAAGCGTCGCGGACCCTCAAGGTTGCCCGCGCCACCGTGCAGGCCAGGCTGGACCGGATGCAGCGCAACGGCGTCATTGCAGGCTGGGGTCCCAGGCTTGATCCGGCTGCGCTGGGCTACGTCGTTACGGCCTACTGTTCCCTCACTATCCGCCAGGACATGGGGCATGACGCCGTCGTCGCCGCGCTGGCGGAGATCCCGGAAATCCAGGAGGCACACACTGTATCCGGGGAAAGTGATCTCATTGCCCGGGTGGCAGCGCGGTCCAACTCGGACCTGCAGCGCGTGATCGACTCAATGGTGGCCACCGGCGCGGTTTTGAGGTCATCGTCAGTGATCGTGCTCAATACCCACTTTGAAGGGCGGATGCTTCCGCTGCTGCATGCTGCCGCCGGCGTTGATGCAGGGGAGCCGGAGAAGAGCGCGTAACTTTCGGCCGGCAATACCCTGCTTTTTCTGCGGGCTGAGTTAGAGTCAGGCTGACCCTTACTTAGAATGCGGCGGCCCGGGACCGCCCGCCGGAAAGGCATTGCAGGAATGAGCCCCAGATACGCCAACGTTTCGGAACGGGAGCAGGAGCCGCCCTCGCTGGCCATTTCCACCGTGATCTTTGCCCTGCGCCCGGACCCGGACAGCGGAAAACTGACGCTCTGGCTGCCCCTGGTCCGGCGCATCCGGCAGCCTTACCTTGATCTCTGGGCGTTGCCGGGCGGTCCGCTGCGGCCCACCGAATCGCTCCAGGATGCCGCGGCCCGGAACCTGCAGGAGACCACCGCCCTGGCACCGCGTTATCTGGAACAGCTCTACGCCTTCGGCGGCCCGGACAGGTCCCCGTCTCCGCGCGTGGTCTCAATTGTGTACTGGGCACTGGTGCAGCCGGACGAAGCGGCACTGGCCCGGCAGGACGAAAACGTTGCCTGGTTCCCGGCCGGCCGGGTGGGCACCCTCGCCTTCGACCACAACCAGATTGTCGAGTACGCGCTCTGGCGCCTGCGCGGCAAACTCGAGTACGGCACCGTGGCCTATGCGTTCCTGGGCTCCATGTTCACCCTGGCCCAGGTGCGGGAAGTCTACGAAGCAGTCCTGGGCCGTGCCCTGGATCCGGCGAACTTCCGGCGCCAGCTCCAGTCATCGGTACACATTGAGCCCACTGACGAGTATCTGCAGGGCGGACGGCACCGGCCCCCGCGGCTGTACCGCTACACCGGCCCGGATCCCCGGGAGATTTCATTCCCCAGCCCGCGACGAGAAGCAACGGAGCACTGAAATGACTGAAACGATTCCCGCCCCGGGCGGCAGCGTAGCCACCCGGATCGCACTGCTTTCCGGACCCGGGGAGGCAACGAAGCAAGCCACCTGTACTCCGGGTCTTGCCGCCGGTCCCTGGGATTTCGACGCCGCGCCCGGGTACGGCCCCGGGGCGTCCCTGACGGACGCGGTGCCGGCCGGAACCCCGCGCCAGGGTGAGCTTCCCGCAGAGTACCGCCAGGCGTCAGACGCCGAGCTGGAAGAACGGATCACCAGGGCCAGAGCGCTCCTGGGAGACCGTGCGGTGATCCTGGGGCATTTCTACCAGCGGGATGAGGTGGTGCGGCACGCAGACTTTGTGGGGGACTCCTTCCAGCTGGCCCGTGCTGCGAAGAGCCGTCCGGAAGCCGAAGCCATTGTGTTCTGCGGCGTGCACTTCATGGCGGAGACCGCGGACCTGCTCTCCGGGCCGGAGCAGGCCGTTGTGCTGCCGAACCTGGCGGCCGGATGCTCCATGGCGGACATGGCCGACGCCGATTCGGTCGCGGAATGCTGGGAGCAGCTCTGCGCACTTTACGGCGGGGAACCGGACACCGGGGGGCGGCAGCCGGTTATCCCGGTGACCTATATGAACTCATCCGCGGCGCTCAAAGCGTTCTGCGGGGAAAACGGCGGGATTGTCTGCACGTCCTCGAACGCCGCGGCAGTCCTGGAATGGGCCTTTGAACGGGGGCAGCGGGTGCTGTTCTTCCCCGACCAGCATCTGGGCCGCAATACTGCCAAAGCCATGGGGATTCCGCTGGAAGCCATGCCCATGTGGAATCCTCGGCTGCCGCTGGGCGGGAACACCCCGGAAACCCTGCGGGAGGCCAAAGTCCTGCTCTGGAACGGCTTCTGCTCCGTCCACAAGCGCTTTACCGTGGCGCAGATTGAAAAGGCCCGCGCGGAACACCCGGGCGTCCGGGTAATTGTGCATCCGGAATGTCCCATGCCGGTGGTGGACGCAGCAGATGAATCCGGCTCCACGGACTACATTCAGAAAGCCATCGCCGCAGCACCGGCAGGAAGCACCTTCGCCGTGGGCACCGAGATCAACATGGTGAACCGGCTGGCCGCGCAGTACCCGCAGCACACCATTTTTTGCCTCGACCCGGTGATCTGCCCCTGCTCCACCATGTACCGCATCCACCCGGGGTACCTCGCCTGGGTACTGGAGGGACTCGTGGCAGGTCAGGTACACAACCGGATCACTGTCCCGGCCGCCACAGCAGCGGCGGCCCGAACGGCACTGGAACGGATGCTGGCGGTCCGCCCGTGAGCATCGCCGTCGTCGGCAGCGGAATTGCCGGGCTGTATGCCGCGCTGTGCGCCGCCGAGGCGGCGAACGTGGTGCTGGTGTGCAAGTCCGAACTCCGGCACAGCAACACCTGGCATGCCCAGGGCGGGATCGCCGGTGTGTCCCGGGAAGCGGCGGCGCCGGGGGACTCGGCGGAACTGCACGTCCGGGACACCCTGGCGGCCGGGGCCTGGGCGGGGAACCGCCGCGCAGCAGTAGTGCTCTGCCGCGAGGCCGGAGCACACCTGGGACGGCTGCAGCACCTTGGCGCTGCTTTCGACGCCAACCCGGACGGATCCCCGGCACTCGGACGGGAAGCTGCCCACACGGCCCGCCGGATCCTGCACATAGGCGGTGACGCCACCGGAGCGGGCATTGCACGGGCACTAATCGAAGCCGTGCTCCGCCATCCGGGGATCACGGTCATGGAAGAGACCTTCGCAACCCGGCTCATCCTTACAGGGGGAGCCGTCACGGCTCTGGACGTCCTGGCCGCCGGACGCGAACGCAGGCTCCCGGCCGATGCCGTCATCCTTGCCACGGGAGGTGCGGGGGAGCTCTACCGCCACACCACCAATCCTGCCGGCGCCACAGGCGACGGCGTTGCCCTGGCCTCCCGGGCCGGAGCACAGACCGCGGATGAGGAGTTCTTCCAGTTCCACCCCACGTCCCTGGCCGTGCCCGGCAACCCGCTGATCTCCGAAGCGGTCCGCGGGGAGGGTGCTGTGCTTCGTGACGGCCGCGGCGGGCGTTTCCTGGACCGCTACCACGACGACGCCGAGCTGGCACCGCGGGACGCCGTCTCCCGTGCAATCGCCCAACACCTGCTGGCTACGGGGGAGGAGAACGCCTGGCTCGATGCCACGGTGATCGCCCGCGGCCGCGGACCGGGGTTCCTGGCCCGCCGCTTTCCCGGTCTGGCCGCTGCCACCGCCGCGCGGGGATATGACTGGGAACATGAGCTGCTGCCGGTAGTGCCCGCCGCGCACTACTGGATGGGCGGCATCGCCACGGACCTGGCCGGACGGACCTCCGTGCCCGGTCTCTACGCCGCCGGGGAAACAGCGTGCACCGGCGTTCACGGGGCCAACCGCCTTGCCTCGAATTCCCTGTTGGAAGGCCTGGTTTTCGGTGCCCGCGCGGCCGCAGCCAGTACAGCCCCCGACGCCCCGCGGGCCTGGGAGGCCGGGGCGCCTGCCGGTCTGTGGGCCGGCAGCGCAGCGGACCGCGCCGGGGACAGCGGCGGAGGACCCGGTGCAGCGCCGCCCGTCCGGCCCGCTTCCGGCCGGGCTGTCCCGGGCAGACTGGACCGGAGCGCGCTGCAGACGCTGATGTGGGAGGAATCCGGAGTGCTGCGCAGCGGAGAAGGCCTGCGCCGGGCTGCCGCGGTGCTGCAGTCTTTCCCGGCCGCGGAACCCGCCGTGGACACCGGCGCCGAAACTGCCTCAGGGACCGCCGGCACCCGCGCTGCGCTGGAGAATGAAAACCTGCTGACCTGCGCCCGTCTGCTGGTGGCCGCCGCTTCACGCCGCAGTTCCTCGATCGGTGCGCACTTCCGCTCCGATGCACTGCCCGCGGCCACCCGCCCAGCGCACCGGGCCGCCGCTCCCGGAGCCCGCCTTTCCGAACCTGTATGACCTACGAACGGACCTTGCCGATGACCAACAGCCAGCTCTCCGCCCGCACCGGAACCGGCTGCAGCACACCCGCCCCGCTGCCCCAGACCGCCGGGGCATCACCGCTGCCGCTGCCCGCCCAGACGGTGGATGACCTGGTGTCCGCGGCGCTCGCAGAAGATGCCCCGTGGGGAGACCTCACCTCGCACGCACTGATTCCTGAAGAGACCGCCGCCACCGCGTTCCTGACCGCACGGGAGGAGGGTATTTTCTGCGGTGAGCAGGTCATTGAAGCGGCCTTCCGCCTGGCCGGTCCCGGCACAGCCGTGATCCAGCTGGTCCGGGACGGGGATCGGTTCGACGCAGGAGGCATCCTGGCTGAAATCACCGGGCCGGCCAGGACGGTACTCACCGCTGAACGGGTGGCACTGAACCTTGCCCAGCGGCTGTCCGGAATCGCCACCCTGACTGCGCGGTTCGTGGCAGAAACCCGGGGAACCCGGGCCCGGATAGCGGATACCCGCAAGACCACCCCGGGCCTGCGGGCACTCGAACGCTACGCGGTGCGCTGCGGCGGCGGATTCAACCACCGCTATTCCCTCTCCGACGCGGTCATGGCAAAGGACAACCATCTGGCCGTCCTGGCGGCCGCCGGCCTGGACCTCGCCACGGCGCTCCGCCAAGCCAAGGGCAGGCTCTCCCACACCGTGCATTTTGAGGTGGAAGTGGACTCCCTGGACCAGATCGAGGCAGTCCTTGCCGGTGGTGCGGATACCGTTTTGCTCGATAATTTCAGTGTCGAGGACCTGCGCCGCGGAGTGGAGGCCGTCAACGGACGGGCGCTGACGGAGGCCAGCGGCAACGTCCGGCTGGATACTGTTGCCGCCATTGCCGCCACCGGGGTGGACATCATCTCCGCCGGTGCCCTGACCCACAGCGTCCGCGCCCTGGATCTTGGACTGGACATCCGTGCCTCGCTGTCCAACCAGCAGGGAGCAATCCGCGAATGATCTACTTTGATGCCGCTGCCACCACACCGGTCCGTCCGGAAGTCCTCGCTGCCCTGGCGCCGCTGTACACCACCGACTTTGGCAACCCCTCCAGCACACACTCGGCGGGGGAAACCGCCGCCCGGGCACTGGACTACGCCCGGCGCACGGCCGCGGAAACGCTTGGCTGCCGGCCGGGCGACATCGTCTTCACTTCCGGCGGCACCGAGGCGGACAACCTGGCCGTCAAAGGGCTGGCGCTCGCGTCACCGCAGGGACGGCACATTGTCTCCAGCGCCGTCGAGCACCCCGCCGTGCTCGAATCCCTGGCCTATCTGCAGCGCTTCCACGGGTTCAGCATCACGCTGGTCCCGGTGGACGGTACCGGCCGGGTGGACCCGGCGGACGTTGAGGCCGCACTGACACGTGACACCACGCTGTGCACCATCATGACGGCCAGCAATGAGGTGGGGACACTGCAGCCGGTGGCAGAGATTGCCGAGCTCTGCCGGGGCCTGGGGATACCGTTCCATACCGATGCAGTGCAGGCCGCGGGCTGGCTGCCCGTGTCCGTGGCCGGAACCGGCATCGATGCCATGAGCATCTCGGGACACAAGCTTGGCGCACCCAAGGGCTGCGGTCTGCTCTACGTCCGCGGCGTGCTGCCGCTGGAACCGCTGGTCCACGGCGGAGGCCAGGAACGCGGGCGCCGCTCAGGAACCGAAAACGTGGCGGGCGCCGTCGCCGTGGCCACCGCGCTGAAGCTCGCCGATGCCGAGCGTGCGGAGGCCGTGCCGCGCGCCGTGAAGCTGCGGGACTACCTCATCGACACTGTTCTGCAGTCGGTGCCGGCGGCCCTGCTGACCGGCCACCGTACCGAACGGCTGCCCGGCCACGCCTCCTTCTGCTTCCCCGGAACCAGCGGGGAATCCGTCCTGCTGGAGGCTGAACGCGCCGGAGTGCTGTGTTCCTCCGGTTCTGCGTGCGCGGCAGGGTCGGACGAGCCGTCTGCGGTGCTGACGGCCATGGGAGTGGACCGGGAAACGGCGCAGACTGCTGTACGGCTCAGCTTCCCGCCCGCTGTGCGGGAGAATGAGGTTGCCCTGGCGGCCCGCGCCCTCCGCGGCGCGGTCGAGCGGGTGCGCGCCCTGGCACAGCCGGCAGGCACGTAGCGTCGCGTCGCAAAACCCGCCGGTAACATGGCAGCCCTACACTTCTGCCATGTACACGAGCACACCGGCAGCAGCGCTGCCCCGGGACAGGGGAGCAGCTGCGGCTCCCAAGCTGGCCCGGCTGATTACCTGCCGCACGGTTTCCTCCCGCGTTCCCGGGGAAGTTGACGAGGCCGAGTTCGCCCGTTTCCGCGCTGAACTCGCCGTCCTCTTTCCGGCGGTCCACGAGCAGCTGGCGCTGGAGGAAGTGGGCGGAGGCCTGTTGTTCCACTGGCAGGGCGGGGAACCCGGGAGCGACCCGCTGGTGCTGATGGCCCACTACGACGTGGTTCCGGTCCAGGACGAGTCCACGTGGGAGCATCCGCCGTTTGCCGGGGTCCTGGCGGATGGATATGTCCACGGCCGCGGAGCGCTGGATGACAAAGGCTCCCTGGCCGCGATCCTGGAAGCCGTGGAAACCCTGCTGGCCGAAGGATTTGTTCCTTCCCGCAGCGTGTACCTCTCCTTCGGGGACAACGAGGAAACCGCCGGGGACACTGCGGCGCACGCCGCCGCCCTGCTGCAGGAACGCGGTGTCCGTCCCTGGCTGGTGCTCGATGAAGGCGGTGCTGTTGCAGCCCAGGCCTTCCCGTTCGTGAAGCCGCCGGTCGCCGTCATTGGTGTCTCGGAGAAAGGAATCCTCGACGTCGAACTCTCGGTCGGGGACCCCGGCGGACATGCCTCCACCCCCAACCGGCTTGGTGCCGCCGCCCGTCTGGCCCGCGCCGTCGTGCGCCTTGACCGGCGGCCCTTCCCGGCTGCGCTTCACCCTGTCACGCTTGAGATGCTGAACCGCCTGGCAGCAGGGGCGTCCCCGCTCCCGGCAGCGTTGTTCGCCCGTGCAGCTTCCCTGCGGCTTCCGCTGACCAGGATCTTCGGTGCGCTGGGCGGGGAGCCCAATGCGCTGACCCGCACCACCGTTGCGCTGACACAGCTGGCTGGTTCCAAAGCCTCCAACGTGCTGCCCACGCGTGCCACCGCCAACGCCAATGTTCGGATCGCCCCGGGGGAGAGCATTGAGTCCGTGCTCCGGCGGATGCGCCGCACCATCCGGGACCGCAAGGTGTCCCTGCGCGTGGTGGAAGGCAGCGAACCGTCGCCGGTCTCCTCCACTTCGAACGCCCAGTTCGCCCTGCTCGAAGCGGTGGTCCGGGAGGTGTTCCCGGACGCTATCCCCGCGCCCTACATTATGCTGGGTGGTACAGACTCCCGGCGCTTCACCGCGATCAGCGACGCCGTGTACCGCTTTGCGCCGTTCCGCATGGACAAGGCGGCCCGCGGGTCCATCCATGCGGACAACGAGAAGCTCTCCGTAGCCACCTTCGGTGAGGGCATCGAGTTCTACCGCCGCCTGCTGCAGAATCCGGTGCCCTGATGCGCGCGCTCGGCCCGGTGGTGTTCTTCCTGGTGCTCGTTGAAATCACCAGCGGCATCCTGCAGGGCTACTACACGCCGATCCTCACCGACATCGCCCGGAACCTGGGCATCGCCGACGGCGACGTCAATTGGTTCGAGGCGGCGCAGCTGATGTTCAGCGCCCTGGCGGTTCCGGTCCTTGCCAGGCTGGGCGACATGTACGGGCACAAACGCATTCTGCTGGTCTCCACCGTGCTCACGGCCGCAGCGTCCTGGGGTGTGGCCTTCGCACCGGACTTCTGGACCTTCCTGGTGGCCTGGTCGCTGCAGGGCTTCTACGTGGTGTGGCTTCCGCTGGAAGTTGCCCTGATCTTCGCCCGCGCCGGATCCGCTCCCAACCGGGCGGCGATGACCCGCAAGGCCGCGGGCGTGCTGGTAGGCGGGCTGCAGTTCGGGGTCATCGCCGGGGCGCTCGCCGCCGGAGCCCTGGCGGATGTCTTCGGCGGAGACCTTCGCCTGACCCTGATGGTGCCGGCAGCGGCTGCCTCCCTGTGTGTTTTTGTCATCTGGTTCGGAGTGCCGGAATCCGGCCTGCGGTCCCCGGGAGTCCTGGACATCCGCGGCTTTGCAATGCTGGCGGTTGGACTGCTGTTCCTAACCTCCGGGCTCACGTTCCTGCGCATCAACGGACCGGGAAGCTGGTGGGTATGGGCTGTCCTTGCAGCCGGCCTGGCAGCGTTCATTCCCTTTGTGCGCTACCAGCTGCGCCTTGCCGAACCGCTCGTGGACATCCGTATGCTGTGCGCCCCGACCATGTGGCCGGTCCAGCTCACGGCAGGCCTGTTTGGCATCTCCGTACTGGGCGCCCAGGCACCCATGTCCACCTTCGCCAGGACCGACCCCGGCCTGCACGGCTACGGACTGGGTCTGGAAGCCGGATCGGTGTCGCTGATCATCGGAGCCTACGTCCTCTCGGTGCTCACCGGGGCGCTGCTCTTCCCCCTGGCGGCACGCCTGACGACGCCGCGGATCACGCTGGCCGGTGCGGCGGCGGTGGTTGGGATTGGATATGGGCTGTTCCTGCCGTTCCACGATTCCCTGGCGCAGACCCTGACCAACATGGTCATCGCCGGGCTGGGCTCCGGGGCCCTGGTGGCAGCGCTGCCTTCAGCTGCGGCTGCGGCGGCCCCGCTGAACCGGACGGGCATGGCCACCGGCCTGACCAACACCACCAAGACCATTGGCGGGTCTTTCGCCTCGGCGGTCTTCGGAATTGCCTTGATCAGCGCGGCAGGCCAGTCGCTGGGCGACGTGGCAGGGGCGGCCACGGCGGCACCGCTGTCCGGCTACGTCACCGTGTGGTCCGTCTGCTCGGTGACGGCGTTCATTGCCGGGGCAGCGCTGCTGCTGGTCCCCAAACTGGCGTTTGCGGATCCGCCGCTTCTTCCGGAGAGCGGCATTGAGGGGAACGACGGCGCCGCGGCGGGCGACTCCGCGTCTCGGTAGGGCGGGCATCCGGGACCGGTGCGGCCGTTACGCTACGCCGGGAACCCGGGACGGATGGTGGCGGTGCTTAGTCCTTTGCAGCCCGTTCCGGATCGTTGTCCGGGGCGGAGTTGAGGCTGGCCAGGAGCTTGTCCATGAGCTCCTTGACCTGGGTGAGCTCCTCGGAGTTCAGGGCCGGGGCCAGCAGGTCGTGGATGCCGCGGACATGGATCCGGCCCAGCCGCTTCTGGACGGCACGGCCTTCCTCAGTCAGGGACAGCTCCACGCCCCGCTGGTCGTTGCGGGCCGGACGCCGCTGCACCAGGCCCTTGTTTTCAAGCCGTTCCACCATTCGGCTCAGGCTGGGCTGGCTGATCAGCAGGTGTTCGTTAAGCTCGTTGAGCCGGGTCCAGCCGGAGGGGCAGCGGCTGAGGTTGAACAGCACGTCATACTCGCGCATGGTCAGTTCCTTGAACTCAGGATCGCGCTGCAGCCTGCGCATTACGCCAACCTGTGCCCGGAAAATCGACTCCCAGGCCTCAGCGGTCTGTTTTACGGTGGTTAGCTGGCTGGTCTCGGAGCTCATTGCTTTAGCCTACTGAAGTTGCGGCATCTGCGCTGGCCAGGGCCTTGCGCGCCGCCACCCGGGCCGCGTGGGTGGGGCCGTCCGGGACATGGGCGGGGCGGCGTGAGTCCAGTTCCCGGCGCAGTTCGGGCAGCACGTATTCTCCAAAGAGGTCCAGCTGCTCCAGGACGGTCTTCAGCGGCAGGCCTGCGTGGTCGATCAGGAACAGCTGGCGCTGGTAGTCGCCGAAGTACTCCTGGAAGGTGAGGGTTTTCTCCAGTACTTCCTGCGGGCTCCCAACGGTCAGCGGGGTCTGGGCGGTGAAGTCCTCCATCGAGGGGCCGTGGCCGTAGACCGGTGCGTTGTCAAAGTACGGGCGGAACTCGTTCACTGCGTCCTGCGAGTTCCTCCGCATAAAGAACTGCCCGCCCAGGCCGACGATCGCCTGGTCGGCTGAGCCGTGGCCGTAGTGCTCATAGCGCTCGCGGTACAGGCCGATCAGCTGCATGTAGTGCTCCTTCGGCCAGAAGATGTTGTTGGCGAAGAACCCGTCACCGAAGTACGCGGCAATCTCTGCTACCTGGGGTGTGCGGATGGATCCGTGCCAGACAAAGGGGGCAACCTCGTCGAGTGGCCGGGGCGTTGAAGTGAAGTTCTGCAGCGGCGTGCGGAACTTGCCCTGCCAGTTGACGGTTTCCTTGTCCCAGAGCTGGCGCAGAAGTTTGTAGTTCTCCACGGTGAGGTCCACTGAATCCTGCGGGTTCTTGCCGAACCAGGGATAAACAGGGGCCGTGTTGCCCCGGCCCAGGACCAGGTCCGTGCGGCCGTCAGAGAGATGCTGCAGCATCGCGAAGTCCTCGGCGATCTTCACCGGATCATTGGTGGTGATCAGCGTGGTGGCCGTGGAGAGGATGATGCGTTCTGTCTGGGCGGCGATGTAGCCCAGCAGGGTAGTGGGGGAGGACGCGTAGAACGGCGGGTTGTGGTGCTCCCCGGTGGCATAGACGTCCATGCCGATTTCTTCGACCTTGCGGGCGATGGCGACCGCTGCCTTGATGCGCTCGCCTTCCGTGGGCATCCGGCCGGTAACCGGGTCACGGGTAATGTCGCTGACGCTGAATACGCCGATCTGCATGGTGTCCTCCTGTTGCAAAGCATTTCCGGCACCGGTTCACCGCTCCGAAAGGTAGATGCATTTGCATCTACTGCGAGTCTACAACAGGTGCCCCCGGAAAATCATTCCCTCCTCTGCGCGGGTCCCTAACGCGGAAGGGGGGGGCACCCGGGCGGGTACCGGCGCCTCCCTCTGGAAGGTGCGTGGAATTAGCCTGCGGCCTCAGCCTGCAGGCGTTCGCGTTCCTGGCGTGCAGCTTCTTCCCGGGCCTGGGCCCGGCGTTCGCGGGGACCTTCGATCAGCTGGTAGAGCACCGGCACCAGGACCAGGGTCAGCGCCGTGGAGGAGACCAGGCCGCCGATGACGACGACGGCCAGCGGGCGGGAAATGAAGCCGCCTTCTCCGGTAACACCAAGTGCCATCGGCGTCAGTGCCAGAATCGTAGCCAGTGCCGTCATGAGGATCGGCCGCAGGCGCTGGCGTGCACCGCGGATAATCGCCTCCCGGACATTCATTGCCGGCTGGCGGCCGTGCGGCCTGCGGTACTGGTTGATCAGGTCCATCAGCACAATCGCGTTGGTTACCACAATGCCCACCAGCATCAGCAGGCCAACCAGGGAGGGCAGCCCCAGCGGAACGTTGGCGATGAGCAGCGCAATGATCGCGCCGGTCGCGGCGAACGGCACCGACACCAGCAGGATCAGCGGCTGGACCAGGGACTTGAAGGTGGCCACCATAATCACGTAGACGATTGCGATTGCCGCCAGCAATGCCCAGCCCAGCTGGGTGAAGGACTCATTCTGCTGCGTTGCGGCGCCGCTGAGGGTCGCGGTCACCGACGTCGGCAGGTCCACGTTGGCCAGCTCGGCCTGCACCTCGGCAATGGCCCCGCCCAGGTCGTCACCGGAAGGAGTCACGGAAACGAGCGCGGTGCGCTCCCCGCCGGACGAGGAGACCGACGTCGGTACCTGGACTTCTTCCACGACAGCCAGGTCACTCAGCGGCACGGGGCCGTCTGCTGTGGGGACCACAATCCCGGCGAGCTGCTCGATGGTGGTGACCTCGGTGCCTTCGCCGATAAGGACGGGAAGGTCGTCGGTTCCGAGCCGGACCGTGCCGGCCGGAAGCGGGCTCAGGGTGGAGGCCAGAATGCCGGCAACCTGCTGCTCGTCCAGCCCGGCAGCAACGGCCTTGGCCCGGTCGATGCTGACCTGGACCACGGGCTCGGAGCCGGCGAGGTTGGACGTGGCTTCAGCTACGCCCGGCAGGTCCGACATGGCCGCGACCAGGGCATCGGAGGCAGGCTGCAGCTCCGCCGGGTCGCCTGCGGAGATCTCGATGTCCACGGTGTTGGAAGTGCCGAAGCCGCCGCCCTGGGTGCCCAGGGAAATGGTCCCGGCGTCCTCGCCCAGGTCCTCCAGTTCGCGGCGGACGGTGTCCCGCAGCTCAACCTGGTCCACGTCCTGCTCGGTGATGACGGTGAAGTTGGCAACGGACGCCCCGCCGGCGGTGAAGGCCGCGATGCCCGACGTCGAGGTACCCATGGTCACCTGGACGTCCTTGACGCCGTCGGTTCGGGAGAGCACCTCCTCGACGGACTCGGCCGCAGCAGAGGTGGTCTCCAGCGAGCTGCCGGCCGGCAGCTCCTGGCGGACGCTGAAAGTGTTCTGCCCGGTATCGCCCAGCAGGTTGGTCTGCAGCAGCGGGGTCAGCGCTGCCGTTCCGCCCAGGATCAGGACGCCGGCCAGCAGCGTGAAGACAGGGTGGCTTTGAGTGCCGCGGAGGATGGGCAGGTAACTGCGCTGCAGGAAGGTTTTCTCTTCCCGCGCCTCGGCCTCTGCCCGGTAGGCGTCCGGATCGCTGACGGGTTTGGAGGACTTCAGGAACCAGTAGGCCAGCACCGGAACGATCGTCAGGGACACCAGCAGGGAGGCCAGCAGCGCCAGGGACGTGGTCACGGCAAACGGACGGAACAGTTCGCCGGCGAGGCCGCCCACGAGAGCAATGGGGGCGAAGACGGCGACGGTGGTCAGGGTGGAGGCCGTAACGGCCCCGGCGACTTCGCGGATGGCGGTGAGGATGGCAGTGCGCTTCTCCTCGCCGTAGCCAAGGTGCCGCTTGATGTTCTCGATGACCACAATCGAGTCATCCACCACCCGCCCGATCGCGATGGTCAGCGCGCCGAGGGTCAGGATGTTCAGTGAATAGCCGAATGCCAGCAGGCCAATGAAGGTCACCAGCAGGGAAAGCGGAATGGACACAGCCGTGACCAGCGTGGAGCGGACCGAAAGCAGGAACACCAGGATCACCAGGACGGCGAAACCGAGCCCCAGCAGGCCTTCGGTGGTGAGGTCGGAGATCGACTTTTCAATGAACGGAGCCTGGTCGAAGATCACGGTGAACTTCGCACCGTTGCCCAGCTCGTCCTGCAGGGAGGGGATCAGATCCAGGACTTCGTGGGAGATGCCCACCGTGTCACCGGCCGGCGTCTTGGTAATGGAGATGGCCAGCGTCGCTTCACCGTTGGTGCGCGTGATGGAGGTCTGTTCGTCGTCCGTGATTTCAACGGTTGCGACGTCCCCGATTGTCGGCGGGGCGGATCCCGGAGCCGTGCCTTCGGCCTCAATGGGAAGCGCGGTGATTTTCTCGATCGAATCCAGCGGGCTGCCCACCTGGATGGAGAGCGAACGGCTCTCCTCCTGTACGGTGCCGGCGGGAATCAGGGCGCCGCTGTTTTCAAGGGCGGAGGCGATGGCCGACGGCGACGCACCCAGCGCAGCGAGGGCCGCCTGGTCAGGGGAAATCGCGATGTGGCGCTGGGAACCGCCGGTTACCTCCGCAGTGCGGACTCCCTCGATTTTCTGCAGCCGGGGAACCGTCAGGCGCTGGAGTTCGGAGTTCAGCTCGCTGAGTGAGGTGTCGCTGGAGACCGCCAGGTAAACGATGGGGAAGTCGCTGATGCTTCCGGCGAGGGACTGCGGGTTCGCATCCTCGGGGAGCGTCTGGCGCGCGTTGGAGATGGCACGGTCTACCTGGCCGCGGGCCCGGTCAAGGTCGGTGCCGTAAGCGAAGGTAAGGGTGATGGCGGAGATCGATGACCGCGACGTCGCGGAGGAGGACTCCAGTCCTTCGACGGCGGTAAGCGCGGCCTCCAGCGGCTCGCTGATCTGGGCATCCACAACCTCGGGTGAAGCGCCCGGAAGGGCGGTGATCACGCTGATCTGGGGGAATTCAAGTGCAGGGATAAGTTCCTGTTTGAGGGAGTTCAGCGAGATGACGCCGAAGACCGCTACAAAGACTGTGATGAGGGCGATCAGAGCCCGGTTGGAGAGGGAGAGTTTGGCCAGACGATCCATGAACCTGCCTTTAGTCGTAGACGGATTCATCATACGTGCGCATGAACGTCCTGCCGCACGCACGCTGCGGGCGTCCTTCAGCCGCGCAGCGGCCGCAACGCCTTAAAGCAGCGGGGGGGGGGGGGGGGCGGCCGGGGC
>NZ_JAXIOM010000016.1:0-58937 GCF_049311025.1 Arthrobacter sp. 3Tela_A | reverse complement strand
CCCCCGCGGGCCCCCCCCCGCCCCCGCCCCCCCCTTTGCCGTTCAGGCGGGTACTACGGAGCGACCAGTTCCTTCCAGCCCTCGGTCAGGGCCAGGCCGTGTGCGTCGGAGACGGAGTGGTGCGTCACGGCTCCGTTGGCGATGTTCAGGCCGCGGGCCAGCGCCGGGGACTCCTCGAACGCAACCCGGACGCCCTTGTCCGCCAGGGCGACGGCGTAGGGGAGGGTGACGTTGGTCAGCGCGTAGGTAGAGGTGTTCGGAACAGCGCCGGGCATGTTCGCCACGCAGTAGAAGAGTGATCCGTGAACACGGAACGTGGGATCTTCATGCGTGGTGGGACGGCTGTCCTCAAAGCAACCGCCCTGGTCCACCGCGATATCCACCAGGACGGATCCGGGCTTCATGCGCGCCACCATGTCATTGGTCACGAGCTTCGGGGCTCGGGCTCCCGGCACCAGGACAGAGCCGATCACCAGGTCCGCGTCCAGGAGTGCGCGCTCAATCTCGAACGTATTGGAGGCCACGGTCTTAATGCGGCCCGCGTACTGCGCATCAAGTTCGCGCAGACGGTTGATATTGATGTCCAGGACGGTGACATCAGCGTGCGCGCCTACGGCGACTGCGACGGCGTTGGTGCCGGCCACGCCGGCCCCGAGGACTACGACCTTGGCCGGCCGCACTCCCGGAACGCCGCCAAGCAGCAGGCCCGGCCCGCCGGCGGGCGCCATCATGCACTGTGCCCCCACCTGAACGGCCAGGCGCCCGGCAACCTCGGACATGGGAGCCAGCAGGGGCAGGGCACGGCCCTCCTGCACGGTCTCGTAGGCAATAGCGGTGACGCCGGAATCCAGCAGTGCACGGGTGAGTTCCTCTGTAGCTGCCAGGTGCAGGTACGTGAAGAGGATGAGCCCGGGACGGAAGTACTGGTACTCCGAGGAGATCGGCTCCTTCACCTTGAGGATCATGTCCGCGCGCTTCCAGACATCAGCGGCTGCGGTGGCCAGTTCAGCACCCGCCGTTGAATATTCCTCATCGGTAATATTCGAACCGGCGCCGGCGCCGGCTTCTACCAGGACGGTGTGTCCACGGGTGGTCAGTTCATGGACGCCGGAGGCCGTAATGGCCACCCGGTACTCGTTGTTCTTGATTTCTTTGGGGATACCGATAATCACGTTTTGCTCCGGTCATAAGTTTGGAAGTACGAATGGAACCAATCTGGAACCAATTACTGGTGAGCAGGTGTGCGGAGCCGCACGACGGCGGTGCTCCTAGGTATCAGTCCCCCCTGAAGTACCTTCCCCGCCCTGTGCTGCAGCTTTGGCAGCGCGAGCCTCGCGCTGGGACTGAAGCCAGGCCTCGACGTCGGACATCCTGATCCTTCGGTGCGTGCCGCGGTATTCCACCGGGATGACGCCGGCGTCGGTCAGGTTGCGCAGGTAGGTGTGGGAGATCCCGGCCGCTGCAGCGGCCTGGGAGGTAGTGAGCAGCGGATTATGCGCCGGGGTTTCATCTGTGCCGTCTCTCTCCTGCTGCCCAGCAGCTGAGAGGCTGACGGCCGAGCCCGCGGCAAGCCGGCCGAGCAGGTCCAGGACCGCGTCGCGGGCGGCCGGCGGCAGCCGCAGCGCTGTACCGTCAACGAACACCGTGACGTCACCGGACGAAAGTGCCCGGTTCAATGCCGCGGCATCCTTGCCGGCCAGTGCGGGGAAGGTCCTGCTCTGTTGGCTCATGGATCACATCTTGCCAAATGAAACGGGCCGGAAACATGATCTTGCGTCACACAAGTGCGCGCCGCGCCGCCGGGTGCCTCCTTGGCTGACGCGCCGCACCGTGCTGGAATGGGTCCCAGCCGGCGCCGGGCACGGCGCGAACCGCGGATTCAAAGGGGAATCATGAGCAGCCGCACCATACGTGGAGCCGTCTTGGAACGCATCGGAGCGGAGCGCCCCTACGCCGGCAGCCGCCCCCTGCGCGTGGCGGAACTGGAGCTGGAGGGCCCCGGGCCCGGTGAGGTGCTGGTGCGGATCGAGGCCGCCGGGGTATGTCATTCCGACCTTTCGGTGGTGAACGGCAGCCGGGTCCGCCCGCTGCCAATGCTGCTCGGCCATGAGGCGGCCGGACGGATCGAGGAGCTGGGGCCGGATGTTCCGGATCTTCGGGCGGGCCAGCGGGTAGTGATGGCCTTCCTGCCGCGCTGCGGGGAGTGCCCCGCCTGCCGCACGAACGGAAAGATGCCCTGCACCCCCGGCAGCGCAGCGAACAACGCCGGCACGTTGCTTGGCGGGGGTGTCCGGCTGAGCCGGAAGGGCGAATCCGTACTGCACCATCTGGGCGTGTCCGCCTTTGCGACCCACGCCGTCGTCAATTACCGCTCCGTCGTTGCGGTCGACGACGACGTGCCGCCGGCCGTCGCCGCACTGCTGGGCTGCGCCGTGCTTACCGGGGCCGGGGCGGTGCTGAACGCAGCGCGTCCGGGTCCCGGGGACGACGTCGCGGTGGTGGGGCTCGGCGGCGTCGGCATGGCGGCGCTGCTGGCCGCGCGTGCTGCCGGCGCGCACAGTGTTATTGGTATCGACGCGCTGCCGGAGAAACTCAAGCGTGCCCTCGAGCTGGGTGCGGATGCCGTGTACACCCCGGAGCAGGCAGCCGACGCCGGTGTCCGGGCCGCCCTGGCGGTGGAGGCCGCGGGCCATCCGCGCGCTTTCGAGACTGCCTTGCAGCTCACTGCTCCGGGCGGCACCACCGTCACTGTGGGGCTGCCTGCCCCCGACCAGCGCGCAGAGGTCACACCGCTGACCCTCACCGCGGAGGCGCGGACCATCATCGGCAGTTACCTGGGCTCGGCCGTGCCCTCCCGGGACATCCCGGTGTATGCGGACCTGTGGCGCCAGGGGAAGCTGCCCGTCGAAGAACTGGTCTCCGCTGAGGTTGCCCTGGAAGACATCAATGAGGCGATGGACACCCTGGCGGACGGCCAGGCCGTCCGCCAGGTCATCCATTTCGAGTGACCGGCGCCGGACCGGAACATCATAGTGCCGGACGGACCGGGTTAGGCGGCTTTAATACTCCGAGCGAGCCCTGCGAGCGTAGGGGTTTCGTTGCCGCCGTTCCGGTCCGCCCGGCGCTGCTGGCCCGGCGAACCTAGTCCACCAGCTCGTATGCCGGCAGGGTGAGGAACTCCGCGTAGTCTTCGGCGAGGCTGATCCGGCCGATCAGTTCGCTGGCCGGGGCGTACCAGCGGTTGAACTTGTCCTCATCCACTTCGCCGCGCAGCCGCTCGGTCTCCTCCGCCAGCAGGCGCTTAACCAGGTCTTCGGTGACGGTCTCCCCGGTGTCTTCCAGCGTGACGCCGTTGCGGACCTGCTGCCAGACCTGGGAACGGGAAATCTCCGCCGTGGCGGCGTCTTCCATTAGGTTATGAATGGCCACCGCACCGTTGCCGGAGAGCCACACTGCGGTGTACGCGACTGCAACATAGAGGTTGGAGCGCAGTCCGGCCTCGGTGATCGAGCCTCCCGCCGTAGTGACATCCAGGAGGTCCCTGGCGGTCACGTTTACATCCTCGCGGAGCTTGTCCACCTGGTTGGGCTTGTCGCCGAGTACGGAGTCAAAGACCTCGCGGCAGGTTTCCACCATGTCCGGGTGCGCCACCCAGGAACCGTCAAACCCGTCATTGGCTTCGCGCGATTTGTCGGCGGTGACCTTCTCGAACGCCTTGGCGGTGATTTCGGGTTCCCTACGGTTGGGGATAAAGGCGGCCATCCCGCCCATTGCGAATGCTCCGCGGCGGTGGCAGGTCTTGACCAGCAGTTCGGTGTAGGCGCGCATAAACGGTGCGGTCATGGCCACGTCGGCACGGTCCGGCAGCAGGAAATCCTTGCCTGAGTCGCGGAACACTTTGATCATGCTGAACAAGTAGTCCCAGCGTCCGGCGTTGAGTCCCGCGGCGTGGTCACGCAGCTCGTAGAGGATTTCCTCCATCTCGAACGCGGCAGGAATGGTCTCGATCAGCACGGTGGCGCGGACGGATCCCTGCGGAACACCCACGTAGTCCTGGGCGAAGACAAAGACGTCGTTCCAAAGACGGGCCTCCAGATGGCTCTCCATCTTGGGCAGGTAGTAGTAGGGACCCTGGCCGTTCTCCAGGAGCTGCTTCGCGTTGTGGAAGAAGTGCAGCCCAAAGTCCACCAGCGCGCCCACAGCCGGCTCGCCGTCGATCAGCACGTGTTTCTCCGGCAGGTGCCAGCCCCGCGGGCGCATCACAACGACGGCGAGCGGTGCGTCGGTGCGCAGCGCATACTCCTTGCCGTCAGGTGAGGTGAAGGACAGGTCCCCCCGGGCAGCACGGTAGAGGTTGTACTCGGCATCCACCACGTTGTGCCATGTTGGTGTGGAAGCATCCTCCAGATCGGCCAGCCATACCTTGGCTCCGGAGTTCAGGGCATTGATCGCCATCTTGGCGGGGGAGGCGGGGCCGGTCATTTCCACGCGCCGGTCCGTCAGCGCGGGCGGAGCCGGGGCAACGGTCCAGTTCCCTTCCCGGATATCCGCGGTCTCAGGCAGGAAATCCAGGGATTCCCCCGCAGCAATTGCCTCGCGGCGCTTCGAACGGGCGGCGAGCAGGTCATTCCGGGTGGGGGCAAAACGGCGGTGGAGTTCTTCGATGAACGCCAGAGCTTCCGGAGTCAGGATGGTCCCGGCGCCCTCGGCCGGGCTTGGGTCGGTTACTTCAATGGCCATGGTTTCTCCTCTCGCGAGCCGGACCGGTGCCGCCCGCGTCGTCGAAATGCAGCGTTGCCCTGAAACGTACGGGGCGAACGGCGGGGTGTAAACCGCCGGTTTACGCAGTTTCCACCCTCGTCCGGACACCGGATGCATGTGTCGCAGACAGGAAGTGAAAACTTATTTCCGTATCGTGAATATTACGGACGGTTGTGGGACGCGGCAAGGCCGGGCAGCGAACAGGCATGGAGCGCCTGCCCGCACACATCCGGTATTTCCCGGTCTGTACCGGAGAAAAGTTCGGCGGGGCGTGACGATCGTGCCCCCGGGCGCCCTTAATGGAAGGTACGGCGATCCCCCTCCGGGATCCCCCTCTTCAGGAGATGAGTGCCATGGCAGATCCCGCCAAGAATCCTGGACAATCCACCGCATCAGCGGCGGTCACCGGGGAGAGTGAGGCCAGGGACAGCGACCTCGCGCAGCACCGGCCCTCTGGCCCCCTGCACACCCCACGCGGAGACACCACCATCGAAGAATCCGTGGTGCAGAAGCTGGCGGGCATCGCGACCCGCGAAGTCCCGGGCGTCTTCGCCATGGGCAATGCAGCCCGCCGTGCCTTCAGCGCAGTCACCGAACGTATACCCGGGTCCCAGACGAACTACGGCAACGGCGTGAGTGTGGAGAAGGGCGAGCGGCAGGCAGCAGTCGACGTCAGCGTGATCGTGGAGTACGGCTACTCGATTGTTGAAGTCAGCCAGGCTATCCGCACCAATGTGATCCGCTCCGTGGAAAACGCCACCGGGCTGGAAGTCCTGGAGGTCAACGTGAACGTCACGGACGTCCACCTCCCGGACGATGACAGCGACGATGACAGCCAGCCGCAGAAGAAGCCGTCCGGACGGCTGGAGTAGGGCAAGGGCAGGCCCGGCCCGCCGCCGGGCCTGAATCCATAACGTGTTGATACGTCCTAAGGAGAGCACCGATGAATGCAACAAGATGGTGCCTGGTAGTGGGTCTGGTTTTGGGTATTGTGCTGGCTTTCGGGGGGTGGTTCGCCTTCCTCGTCACCATTCTCTTTGGTCTGATTGGACTGCTGGTGGGCTTGGTGGCTGACGGCAAACTGGATATGGCCGGTCTGTTTGGCCGCGCCGCAAGCCGATGACCACCACACAGGTGAGCACTGTGCGCCGTCCGCGGCGGGCCGTGGAGGACCGGGGCAGCACGTCGATGTCCCGCAAGGTCCTGGAGAAGATCGCCAGCCAGGTGGCACGCGACGAAACCGAGGCCGGAGGCTCTTCCGGAGGATTTCTGGGCCTCGGGACACGGGCGGATTTTTCCGCCCGTCCCGAGGCATCGGTCGAGCTGGCAGGAAACATCGCCAGCCTGCGGGTAACCGTAGGGCTGCCCTATCCCGTTCCGCTGCGCCAGGCTACGCATGAACTGCGCGAGCGGATCGCCGGCCGCGTCACCGAGCTGACGGGCGTCCAGGTACGGCAGGTGGACATTACTGTGGCATGGCTGAGGCCGCGTCCGGCATCCTCCGGACGGCGGAAACTGCTGTGAGCGCCGAGTCGCCTCCGGTGGCCCTGCGCCCAAGGCCCAGCCGTTCCGTTCCCGCCACCATCTGCGCCGTCGTACTTCTGGCGCTCGGGGTCGCCGCGATTGTGGCGGCGCTGCTGCGGCTGACCTCGGGGACCTGGCCGGAGGCGCTCACGGCGCCGGTGCAGTGGTTGTCCGACTCGGCATGGAACAGTCCGGGGGTCTGGGCGCTGGGTATCGCGCTCGCCGTCGGTGGCCTGGTACTGCTGCTCGCCGGCATCATTCCCGGCCGCTTCCATGACCTGCCGGTCCGTCTTCCTGACGCAGGGGATCCGGATGCTGAGCGGGCGACGGCCGGCGAACCATCTGCGGTGATGTCCCGCCGCGCCGTGGCGCAGCTGGCGGCCGCTACCTGCGAACACATTGACGGCGTTTCCTCGGCTTCAGCCACAGCCACGGACCGTGATGTCCGGGTCTCGGTCACGACTGCCCTGCATGACACCCAGGACCTGCAGCGGTGGGTCGGTGACGGGGTGCATTCACGGCTGGAAGCCTCAGGCCTGGATCCCGTGCCGCGGGTACGGGTCACCATCCACTCACGGGACTGACCCGGCGTACCGGGAAGGACACAGCATGCGACACCATGCAGGAGCCATGAACCGGACGTGGCTGATCATCATCGGGCTCATCCTGCTTGCCGCGGGAGCAGCCTCGATCCTTTTCTCCTCGGGACTCATGGACCAGCTCTCCGGAGGGAACCTTGCCGGCGAGGAAGAGCCTGTCCTGACTGACGGTCCCGGTGTGCTGGAAACACTTCCGGCTGCGGCCGTGCTGATCGGCGGCATCATCCTGGGACTGCTGGGGCTGTGGTGGATGCTGGCGGAGGTTCCGCGCCGGCGGGCCGCGTCTAGCTACCGCCTTCACGAGGATGCCGCCCGCGGAATCACGCGGTGTGACCCGGCGGTGCTGGCGTCCGCCGTGGAGGACGACGCCGCGTCCCTGCCCGGTGTGGTCAGCAGCACCGCGATGCTGCGCGGAACCGCGGAGTCACCGGACCTGGCCATCCGCCTGACCCTGAATGAGCGGGCTGATGTACAGGAGGCGCTGCGCCGTGTCCGCAGCGACGTGCTGGCGAATCTCAGCCGTGCCCTGGAAGTCCCGCTGCACACGGCCGGAATTGCGCTGGACGTCAGCGGACGTCCAGCGCAGATGGGCAACACGGTTGAATCCACCGGCACCGTCGTCTACTGAGTTGCCAAATCGTTACTTCACAGGCCAAGTGATCTTGCCGCTAACGGTGTTGCCCCGCCGCCGCGCGCGGTAGCCTGAACGGCACTTCGGCCTTACCTGGTGACGGACGGGTTCATGACCATGGTGCAGCACTACCGGGAGGCACTGCCTCCGAACGACCATCCGATCTGTGTCACGTGCGGAACCCAGTACGGGGAACCCCGCACTGACTGTCCGGTGTGCCTGGATGAGCGGCAGTATGTTCCGCTTTCCGGCCAAGCCTGGACCTCGCTGTCCCGCCTGCGTTCGGGCGCCCGGCGTGCCAGCGTGCATCCGCAGGGGCCCGGTGTGCTGGGGATTGGCTGCGAACCGAAGTTTGCCATTGGCCAGCGTGCCCTGCTGGTGAAGGCGGCGGGCGGCAATGTGCTCTGGGACTGCGTCCCGTACCTGGATGAAGAGCTGATTGACCTCATCAATGCAGAGGGCGGACTGACCGCGATTGCCATCAGCCACCCGCACTACTACGCCACCATGGTGGACTGGGCCCGCGAATTCGGCGTCCCCGTCTATCTGCACAGCGCCGACCGGGAATGGGTGGGGCGCAGCGACCCCGCCCTGCAGTTCTGGGACGGGGACCGCATGGAACTTGCCGAAGGGCTGGTTCTCTACCGCCCCGGCATCCATTTTCCCGGCGGCACGGTGATGCACTGGGACGACGATCCGGACGGGCTGGGTGCCCTGTTCAGCGGCGACATCATTCAGGTGATTCCGGACTTCACCCACGTGGCCTTTATGTACAGCTATCCAAACCTGATTCCGGAGCGTCCGGACGTGGTGGAAGCGGCGGCCGAGCTCCTGGCGCCGCTGTCCTACGAACGCCTGTACGGCGCGTGGTGGGATTACATCCTGCCGCGGGGAGCGGACCGGATCGTGCAGGATTCAGCCCGCCGCTACCTCAAGTTCACGCGCGGCTGAGCTGTTCCACAGCCTTCCGCTCAGCTTCGGCCATGGCCTTGTACTCCGCGACCCGCGCCTGGTGCAGCGGCGTCCGGCGCAGCAGGGCGTAGGCCCCGCCCAGCAGGGCAAACCAGATGGGCGTAACCAGCAGCGCGGTCAGGGTGTCCGGCTGGGTTGTGAGCGCCCAGACGATGAACACGAAGAAGGCCAGCACCACGTACACCATTACCCGGCCGCCGGGGAGCTTGAACTTCGACTCCGCATGCAGCTGCGGGCGGCGCCGGCGGTAGGTGAGGTAGCTGAACAGGATGATGGTCCACACGAACATAAAGCAGAGCGCAGAAATGGTGGTCACCAGGGTGAAGGCGGCGCTGACGGAGTCGCCCGCATACAGCAGCACAACGCCGGCCAGCAGGAAGGTGCAGGAGAAGAACAGTGCGTTCTGCGGCACCTTGCGGCGGGACAGCCGGCCGAACGCCTTGGGGGCATCGCCGTCGTGCGCCAGGCCAAAGACCATCCGCGAGGTGGAATAGATACCCGAGTTCGCAGACGAGGCAGCGGAGGTCAGCACCACAAAATTAACGACGGCGGCGGCGGTTCCCAGACCCGCCAGGGCGAACATGCCCACAAACGGGCTTTCCTCAGCGTTGAAGTCGGTCCAGGGAATCACTGACATCAGGACGACCAGGGCACCTACGTAGAAGAGCATGATGCGCAGCGGTATGGAGTTGATGGCCTTGGGCAGGTTCTTCTCCGGGTCCTTGGTCTCGGCAGCGGCGGTGCCCACCAGTTCAATGCCAACGAACGCAAACACTGCGATCTGGAAACCGGCCACAAAACCCATGGGGCCGGTGGGGAAGAAGCCGCCGTTTGCCCACAGGTTTTCGAACCCGGCAGTGGTTCCGGGCTCCGACTCGAAGCGGGTGAGGATCATGACCAGGCCCACCACGATCAGCGTCAGAATGGCGATGATCTTGATCAGGGCGAACCAGAACTCGGTCTCTCCGAAGGCTTTCACCGTGGGAAGGTTCAGGGCAAGCAGCAGGACAATGCAGGCCAGCGCCGGAATCCAGAGCGGAATCTCAGCCCACCAGAAGGTCACGTAGTGGGCGATAGCCACGACGTCGGCAATGCCGGTGACCACCCAGCAGAACCAGTAGGTCCAGCCGGTGAAGAAACCGGCCCAGGGGCCCAGCAGGTCCGCGGCGAAGTCGCTGAAGGACTTGTAACGCAGGTTGGACAGCAGGAGCTCGCCCATCGCACGCATCACGAAGTACAGCATGAAGCCGATGATCATGTAGACGAAGATGACCGAGGGGCCGGCTACGGAGATGGTTTTTCCCGACCCCATGAACAGGCCGGTGCCGATTGCTCCGCCAATGGCGAGGAGCTGGATGTGGCGGCTGGACATCGAACGCGCAAGGCCCGGGTCCTTGGAACTTGTTACCGCAGCTGGATTGTCCGTGGCTGAGGCGGGGGTGGAGCTACCTGGCATGGAGTTCTTTCTCGTTGGCGCCGAGTCGGCGCACCGCCGCCACGACACGCGGCTGGCATCAATATGCACAGATATTCAATGAAGCCTCATGAGAGGTGGCGGAACCGCCGACCATTTCAGTTTCGGCAGTGCTTTGGGGCATGTCAATTTGGGCACCCGGGGCAGCGGCAGCCGTATACCAGATTCCGCGCTGCCGATGAGGCCCGGGTCATACCTTGAAGGGGAATGTCCCGCGGGCTAAAGTCAGGGTGCAGCCACAATTGAATATGCCTTTACCAGCCGTGGCGGGAGAGTCCCGCGCATCAATGCAGACGCGGGCGCCGTAGGAGCAAACCCTCCCCGGGAATCTCTCAGGCCCCTGTACCGCCATGGCGAGGCAACTCTGGAAAGCAGGACCGGCGTGCCGGTTCCTCACCGACGGTGCAAGCGGATAACACCCGCGGAATCTCTCAGGTCCAATACAGAGCGGGGAGGAGCCAGTCGTCGTATCGGCGTACCCTCGCCCGCCTCTTGGAGCCTCCCATGACAGCAGTCCCGTCCACCGCAGCCTTCGTTGACCGCCATATCGGTGCGCGCGCAACCGAAACCGACGCCATGCTCAAGGCCGTCGGCTATGACACCCTGGATAACCTCGTGGACACCGCAGTCCCCGCCGCCATCCGGCAGGATGCCCCGCTGGTGCTCAGCGCCCCGCGCAGCGAGCAGGAAACCGTCGCCGAGCTGCGTCGTATCGCCGCCAAGAACAAGACCGCCGTGCAGATGATCGGCCAGGGCTACTTCGACACCCACACCCCGCCGGTGATCCTGCGAAACGTCGTCGAAGACCCGGCTTGGTACACCGCCTACACCCCGTACCAGCCGGAAATCTCCCAGGGCCGGCTCGAAGCGCTGCTGAACTTCCAGACCATGGTCCAGGACCTCACCGCCCTGCCGGTGGCCAATGCCTCCCTGCTGGATGAAGCCACAGCCGTCGCCGAAGCAGTGCTGCTGATGCGCCGCTCCAACAAGACCAAGTCCGAAGGCAAGATCGTCCTGGACGCCGATGCCCTGCCCCAGACCATTGCGATCGTCCGCGGCCGCGCCAAGGCCCTGGGCTTCGACGTCGAGGTTGTTGACCTTGCCGCTGGCCTGCCCGACGGCGAGCTCACCGGCGTCGTGCTCCAGCAGCCCGGCGTCTCCGGTGCCGTGAGGGACCTCTCCGGCATCATCGCCGAGGCCAAGGAACGCGGCGCGCTGGTGACCGTGGCCGCAGACCTGCTGGCCCTCACCCTGCTGACGCCTCCCGGCGAGCAGGGCGCGGACATCGCCGTCGGCTCCGTGCAGCGCTTTGGCGTTCCGCTGTTCTTCGGCGGACCGCACGCTGCCTACATGGCCGTGCGCAAGGGTCTGGAGCGCTCGCTGCCCGGCCGACTGGTCGGTGTCTCAAAGGACTCTGCCGGCACACCTGCCTACCGTCTGGCGCTGCAGACCCGTGAGCAGCACATTCGCCGCGAGAAGGCGACGTCCAACATCTGTACCGCGCAGGCGCTGCTGGCCATTGTGGCGTCCATGTACGCCGTCTACCACGGTCCCGAAGGGCTGAAGGCTATTGCCCTGCGTGCCAACGGCCACGCCCGTGCCCTGGCCACCGCGCTAACGAACGCCGGAATCGAACTGGCTTCGGACACCTTCTTCGACACCGTCACCGCCCGGGTTCCCGGCCGTGCCGCGGAGGTCGTGGCTGCCGCTGAAGCCAAGGGCATCAACCTGCGCATGGTTGACGCGGACACCGTGGGTGTCTCCGCAGACGAGACCACCACGGATACGGTAATTGCCGACGTCGCTGCCGCCTTTGGTGCAAAGCCGGCCGAGGCTGCCGGGTTCGAGCTGCCGGCTGAACTGCTGCGCACCTCTGACTTCATGACCCACCCGGTGTTCTCCTCCTACCGCTCTGAAACCCAGATGCTGCGCTACCTGCGCCGCCTCTCGGACCGGGACCTGGCGCTGGACCGCACCATGATCCCGCTGGGCTCCTGCACCATGAAGCTCAACGCCACGGCCGAGATGCAGGCCATGACCTGGCCCGAGTTCGCCTCCATCCACCCCTTCGCCCCGGATTCCCATACCGAAGGCTGGCGCGAACTGATCGCGGACCTCGAAGCCCAGCTGGCCACGATCACTGGGTACGACCAGGTCTCCATCCAGCCCAACGCCGGATCCCAGGGTGAACTGGCCGGCCTCCTGGCCATCCGCGGCTACCACCACTCGCGCGGCGACGACCAGCGCAACATCTGCCTCATCCCCGCCTCCGCGCACGGCACCAACGCGGCTTCCGCCGTCCTGGCCGGCATGAAGGTCGTCGTCGTCGGAACCGCCGGAGACGGCGCGATCGACCACGCGGACCTGCGCGCCAAGATCGATGCGCACCGCGAGAACCTGGCTGCGATCATGATCACCTACCCCTCCACGCACGGTGTGTACGACGACGACGTCCGCGACGTCTGCGAAGCGGTGCACGAAGCAGGCGGCCAGGTCTACATCGACGGCGCGAACCTCAACGCCCTGGTGGGCCTCGCCCAGCCCGGCGAGTTCGGCGGCGACGTCTCCCACCTGAACCTGCACAAGACGTTCTGCATCCCGCACGGCGGCGGCGGCCCCGGCGTCGGTCCGGTTGCCGCCAAGGCGCACCTGGCACCGTTTATGCCCGGCAACGCTGCAGCCTGGGACGGCGGGGACGACATCCCGATTTCCGCATCCCGCTTCGGTTCAGCCGGCGTCCTGCCCATCTCCTGGGCCTACGTCCGGCTGATGGGCGGTGACGGCCTCACCGCTGCCACCAAGAGCGCCCTGCTGGCCGCGAACTACGTGGCCGCACGGCTGAACGACTACTTCCCCGTGCTTTACACCGGCAAGGGCGGTCTGGTGGCGCACGAGTGCATCCTGGACCTGCGCGAGCTGACGGCCAAGACCGGCGTCACCGCCGAGGACGTGGCCAAGCGGCTGGTGGACTACGGGTTCCACGCCCCGACCCTCTCCTTCCCGGTTGCCGGGACCCTGATGGTGGAGCCCACCGAGTCCGAGGACCAGGGAGAGATTGACCGTTTCATCGACGCGATGATCGCCATCCGCGGTGAAATCGACCAGGTGGCCGCAGGGGACTTCTCCGTGGAGGAGAGCCCGCTGCGCAACGCGCCGCACACGGCCACCGTCGCCGCCGGCAACGAATGGGACCGTCCCTACCCGCGCGAACAGGCCGTCTTCCCGCTGAAGAGCCTGCGCATGGACAAGTACTTCCCGCCCGTGGGCCGCATTGACGGCGCCGCGGGGGACCGCAACCTGGTGTGCTCCTGCCCGCCGATCGAAGACTTCGAGAACTAAGGGGATCGCCGCTATGACTGAGCAGTACACCGCGCTCTACGAGGAGCACAAACGACTGGGCGCTTCCTTCACCGACTTCGGCGGCTGGCAGATGCCGCTGAAGTACAGCTCCGAGCTGGCCGAGCACCACGCCGTCCGAAAGGCTGCCGGACTCTTCGACCTCTCCCACATGGGCGAAGTCGAGGTCACCGGTCCGGACGCCGGCGCCTTCCTGGACTACGCACTGACCGGCAAGCTCTCCGCCGTGGCGGTTGGCCGCGCCAAATACTCACTGATCACGAACGCCGACGGCGGGATCATCGACGACCTGATCAGCTACCGGCTGGGCGAAGACGAATACCTGGTGGTGCCCAACGCGGGCAACGCCGCCGTCGTCGCCGCTGAGCTGGCCGCCCGCGCCGAAGGTTTCGACGTCGCTGTGCAGGACAAGACGGCCGAGACTTCCCTCGTGGCCGTGCAGGGCCCCGAAGCCGAAGCCATCCTGCTGGAACTGGTGCCTGCCGATTTCCGGGACGCGGTCACTGGAATGAAGTACTACGCCGCGGCACCGGTTGAGCTGACTGTTGGCGGCAGCTCGCACACGCTCCTGGTGGCACGCACCGGTTACACCGGCGAGGACGGTTTCGAGATCTACGTCCCGAACGACGACGCCGCTGCCCTGTGGCAGGCACTGCTCGCTGCCGGCGAAGGCCGCGGACTCGTTCCGGCGGGCCTGGCATGCCGTGACTCGCTGCGTCTGGAAGCCGGTATGCCCCTCTACGGCAACGAGCTCTCCCTCGAGGTGGACCCCTACGCGGCCGGCCTCGGCGGCGTCGTCGCCCTCTCCAAGGACGGCGACTTCGTCGGCCGCTCGGCCCTGGCCGCCAAGAAGGAGCAGGGCCCTGCACGCAAACTCGTTGGCCTCAAGGGTTCCGGCCGCCGTTCGGCCCGTTCCCACTACCCGGTCCTGAAGGACGGCGAGACCATCGGTGAAGTCACCTCCGGCGCTCCGAGCCCAACCCTCGGCTACCCGGTTGCCCTGGCCTACGTGGACGCCACCTACGCCGTACCCGGCACCACTCTCGACGTCGACCTCCGCGGCAAGCCCGAACCCTTCGAAGTAGTCCAGCTCCCGTTCTACAAGCGCGACAAGTAGTACCGGCGCCCAGCTCGTGGCGGGCGGTGCGGTGTTCTGTGTAGCCCCGCATCGCCGAGCGAGGAACGAGCGAGGTGTCTAAGGGGCGGCAGAATGCCGTACCGTTCGCCCCAGGCACGCAGCATCCACATCCGTAGACTTTGAACCAACAACTCCATGCTTCCGAAAGGCACATCCCAATGAGCAAAGTTGATCCTTCCCTCCGCTACTCCGCCGAACACGAGTGGGTGGACGCTTCCAGCCCCGTAAAGGTCGGCATTTCCGCCGTCGCCGCTGACGCCCTGGGCGACGTCGTCTACGTCGACCTTCCCGCCGTCGGCGATTCCGTCACTGCAGGCGAGACCTGCGGCGAAGTCGAATCCACCAAGTCCGTCTCAGACCTCTACGCCCCGGTTTCCGGCACCATCGTGGAGATCAACCAGGAAGCCGTGGACAACCCGGCCATCCTGAACGAAGACCCGTACGGCGCCGGCTGGCTGTTCACCGTTGAGGTCACGGAGGAGGGTGAGCTGCTGAGCGCTGCCGAATACGCAGAGAAGAACGGCGGCGAGCTGTGACCGATTTCCTGAACTCCCACCTCGCGGAGATCGATCCCGAGGTTGCCGAGCAGATCGACAACGAACGCCGCCGCCAGCAGGAGGGGCTCGAAATGATCGCCTCCGAGAACCACACAGCGGTGGCGATCATGGAAGCCCAGGGCTCCGTGCTGACCAACAAGTACGCTGAGGGCTACCCCGGACGCCGCTACTACGGCGGCTGCGAGTTCGTGGACGTCATTGAGCAGCTGGCCATCGACCGCGCCAAGGAACTGTTCGGCGCAGGTTTCGCCAACGTCCAGCCGCACTCCGGTGCGCAGGCCAACGCCTCGGTGATGCATGCGCTGATCCGTCCGGGTGACACCGTGCTGGGGCTTTCCCTGGCCGACGGCGGGCACCTGACGCACGGCATGAAGATCAACTTCTCCGGCCGCCTGTACAACATCGTTCCGTACGGTGTGGATGAAACCACCCACACCGTGAACATGGACGACGTCGCACGCCTGGCCCGGGAGCACAAGCCGAAGCTGATCGTCGCCGGCTGGTCCGCGTACGCCCGCCAGCTGGACTTTGAGGCGTTCCGCGCCATCGCCGACGAGGTGGGTGCCTACCTCATGGTGGACATGGCGCACTTCGCCGGACTGGTTGCGGCCGGACTGCACCCCAGCCCGGTTCCGCACGCCCACGTGGTTACCTCCACGACGCACAAGACCCTTGCCGGTCCGCGCGGCGGCATCATCCTCTCCAACGACGCGGACATCGCCAAGAAGATCAACTCCGCCGTCTTCCCCGGCCAGCAGGGCGGGCCGCTGGAGCACGTGATTGCAGGCAAGGCAACGGCACTGAAGATTGCCGGCACTCCCGAGTTCCGCGAACGCCAGGAACGCACCCTGGCCGGTTCACGGATCCTGGCCGAACGGCTGCTCTCCGATGACGTCGCGGCCAAGGGCATTTCCGTGGTTTCCGGGGGCACTGACGTGCACCTGGTCCTGGTGGACCTGCGCAACGCTGAACTGGACGGGCAGCAGGCCGAGGACCGCCTCGCGCAGATCGACATCACGGTCAACCGCAACGCCGTACCGTTCGATCCGCGGCCGCCGATGGTTACATCGGGTCTTCGGATCGGCACTCCGGCGCTGGCCACCCGCGGCTTTGACGAGAAAGCGTTCCGTGAAGTCGCGGACATCATTGCACTGGCCCTCATCGCCGGGAACGGCGAGGATCTCAGCGCACTCAGGGACCGCGTCCACACCCTGGCCGCGGCCCACCCGCTCTACCCGCAGGTCGCCGACCTCGCAGGAGCACCCGCCCGCGCCTGATCGGCGCGAACCAAAGGACACCGCATGGCTGTTGGCGTTTTCGACCTCTTCACCGTAGGCATCGGCCCCTCAAGTTCCCACACCGTGGGGCCGATGAGGGCAGGCGCGGCCTTCGCCGCGGAGCTCGCCGACGCCGGTGTCCTCGCCTCCGTGGCCGGTCTCCGCGTGGATCTTTACGGGTCCCTCGCGGCGACCGGCCGCGGGCACGGCACCTTTCCTGCCGTCCTCCTCGGGCTGGAAGGCTTTGCGCCGGAGGAGATCCTCCCGGAGCAAATGGAGGAACGGCTCGCGGAGATCGAAGCGAGCGGCAAGATCCAGCTGGGCAGCGAGCTTGAGGCCGCCGGCGGCGTCGGCGTGGTCCTTGAATACGGGATCGCGGACATGGTGCTGCACCCGCTCACTGTCCTGCCCCGCCACACCAACGGCATCCGGTTCACCGTCAGCGGCGCGGACGGTGAGATTCTCCGTGAAGCCACGTTCTTCAGCGTCGGCGGCGGGTTCATCGTGCGCGACGGCGAGGAAGAGATTGCCGCCGTCGAACTCGAAGCCTCCAAAGAGTCACTGCCGTATCCCTTCCGCACCGCCGTTCAGCTGCTGGAACACTGCACTGCCAACGGACTCTCCATCAGCCAGGTGATGCTGGCCAACGAACTTGTCTCCCGGTCCGAAGAGGAGATTCGAGCCGGACTCCTGCACATCCGCGACGTGATGGACCAGTGCAAGGATTCCGCGATCTCCCGCTCCGGCCTGCTTCCCGGCGGACTGAAGGTCCGCCGTCGGGCACCGCAGTGGCACACCCGGCTGCGCGAAGAAGACCCTAACCGTGACCCTCGCTTCTGGCAGGAGTGGGTGAACCTGGTGGCGCTGGCCGTGAACGAGGAGAACGCGTCCGGTGGCCGCGTTGTCACCGCACCGACCAACGGTGCAGCAGGCATCATCCCCGCCGTGCTCTTCTACGCGACGCACTACGGCCCCGGCATGGACACTGCCACCCCGGAAGAGAAGGACGACGCCGTGGTCCGCTTCCTGCTCGCCGCCGGTGCGATCGGGGTGCTCTACAAGGAGCAGGCGTCGATTTCCGGTGCGGAGGTGGGCTGCCAGGGCGAGGTGGGCTCGGCGTCGTCCATGGCCGCCGCAGGCCTGGCCGAAATCCTGGGCGGATCCCCGGAGCAGGTGGAAAACGCGGCAGAGATTGCGATGGAGCACAACCTGGGGCTGACCTGCGATCCAATCGGCGGGCTGGTGCAGGTGCCTTGCATCGAGCGCAACGCCATCGGCGCCGGCAAAGCCGTCAACGCCGCCAAGATGGCGCTGTGGGGCGACGGCGAGCACCGCGTCTCCCTCGACGAGGTCATTGTGACCATGCGCGAAACCGGCCGGGACATGAGCTCCAAGTACAAGGAAACCGCCATGGGAGGCCTCGCCGTGAACGTTGTGGAGTGCTGACGCTTGTGGGTTGAGGTGGGCCAGCCCGGGTGGTAGACAGTAAGGACGCTTAGTAAGTCGCAGACCGGAAGGAACGCATCATGGCCGAACGCGGAAACAGCACCCACGGGCGCCGCCTCGACGAGGAAATGAAGCAGGAGACGCAGAACCTGACCCGCAACGCGTCCCCGGACCACGTGGAGGAATGGCGCCAGCCGGAGCCGGTGGCCGATGACACGGACAGTGTGGAAGTGCAGGATGCGATGGGGGTCGCTCAGGAAACCGAAGCTACAACGCTGCAGCCGGAGGGGGATGACTGAGAATGCCCAAGACCACCAAAACCGGCAAGGCCAAAAAGAGCGAGCTGCCGTCAACCCTTGAACGCTCAGACAAGAAGGCGCAGGACACCTTCGCGAAGACGTACGACTCCGCGCTGGAGGAATACGGTGACGAGCAGCGGGCGGCACAGACTGCTTACGCCTCGCTGAAGCGCACGCATGAGAAGGTGGGCGATCACTGGGAACTCAAGGACTCCAGCGGACCGTCGGACAAAAAGGCCGAGCAGGGCCGGAAATCCAGCGCCAAGACGGCCGGGGGAGTGGACGCCAACGCGTCGAAGGAGCATCTGTACGACGTCGCGTCCAAGCTGGACATAAGCGGCCGCTCGAAGATGAACAAGGACGAGCTGGTAGATGCCATCCAGAAGGCCAACCAGAAAGAGACGCGGAAGTCCCGCTCCTAGTCAGCGGCCGTCGAAGACAACCCGCCCGGAAAGGAACGTCAGCACATTGCGTGTTTCGGCTATCTTCTCGGGGTGGCCCAGCGCTACGGCTTCGAAAGGGTTCCTGTCTGCGACGGCTAGGTCTGCCGCAGCGCCCGCCTCGATCCGTCCGCGTCCTGATCCCAGATGCAGCTGCCAGGCGGATCCCGCCGTGTAGGCAGCCAGGGCGGACCTAAGTTCCAGAGCCTCCCCAGGTTGGAGCGGATCGTTTTCCGCGACAGCCTTGTCCAGGGTCGGCGGAAATGTCCTGTTGACGGCGACGTGCAGGGCCTGCCACGGGTCCGGCGTCGAAACCGGCCAGTCGGAACCCATGCACAGCCGGCCGCCGGCCGCCTCGATGGAGCGGAACGGGTACTGCCAGGACGCCCGCTCGGCGCCTAGAAGGGGAACGGTCTGGTCAGCCATCTGCGCATCGTTGCACGCCCAGAGAGCCTGCAGGTTGGCGGTGGTTCCGGTCTCCGCGAAGCGGGGCACGTCCTCGGGGTGGACAATCTGCAGGTGGGCCAGATGGTGGCGGGCGGTCGAGTCCGGGTTCGCTTTGCGGACCGCAGCGACCGTATCCAGAGACCAGCGCACGGCGCGGTCGCCGATCGCGTGGAAGTGCAGGTCGAAGCCGGCCGCGTCCAGGGCCACACCCACTGCGAGCAGCACCTCCCGGCCGAGGTATGCGAGGCCGCGGCCATCAGGTCCCGCGTTGCGGGAACCGCCAGTTAGCCGCTCGCATTCGCAGTACTTCTCCAGCATCGCAGCGGTCCGGTTCTCCGGGACCCCGTCCACCATGAGCTTTGCGGCGCGGGTAATGAACCCGGCTGCCTCATTTTCCTTGCGGCGAAGAATGAACTGCTCAATGAGTTCCGGGACGCTCTCCACGGTGAGGTTGCGGGGAACCCAGAGGGCGCCCGTCGCACTCTCCGGGATGCCGCCGCGTTCCCGGACCTCCCGGTAGGCCGCCGAGGCGTCGGGGTAGCCAGCGTAGTCACCCAGGATGGCTTCCTGCCAGCCGGTCACGCCCACCGAGTGCAGGTACTGCCCGCCAACCACGAGCCCTTCGGCCAGCTGCGCAGTAGTGAACTCGGGCAGATGGCGGCCCACGAGGTCCATGGCACCTTCGTGCAGGATGCCAAGCGGTGTTCCGTCCGGATGACGGTCAATCACCCCGTCCCCGGGGTCCGGGGTGGAGGCAGTCACTCCCGCCAGGCGCAGGGCGGCGGTGTTGACCCAGACCGAGTGGTGGTCGGCGTTGATGAGGTAGGCCGGCCGGCCGCCGGTAACGGTGTCGAGGACCTCAGCTGTCGCGGCTCCCGGGGGGAAATTCCCCTTGTACCAGCCCGCTCCAATGATCCAGTTGCCGCTCTGGCCAACGCGGGCCGTTGATTCGGCGTACTTCCGGATGGCCAGCAGGGTGTCCTCTGTGGTGCCGGCTTGGGTGAGATCGCAGGCGTTGCGCTCGACGCCGCCCATGACGGCATGGACATGCGCGTCGACGAACCCTGGGGTCACCAGTCCGCCCTGAAGATCGATTTCCTCCGCTCCCACTTGCCGGGCCTGGGGCCGGAGTTCAGCGTCAGTCCCAACGGCGAGGATCCTCTCCCCGGAAATCAGCACCGCCGTTGCGCCGGCGTGCAGGTCTGTCCCTGAAAACACCGCCCCTGAATGGAGGAGAAAGGCGCTTTCGCTCGGGTTAGCCGGGGTGCTGGAAGTCATGGAATTGATTTGAAGTCATAAACACGTAATTTGTCAACACCGTTGACTATGGGTTTCCTGAACCTAAGAATGAGTCCAACAGTTCGACCCTTGCCAGCAATTCCCGCGGTAGCTAAGTCTTTCCCATGACTGCGCCGCGCCCCGGAATTCCATACATCGACCTTCTTCAAGGGGGCTCATTGAATAAGCAGCAGATATCCGTGCGGGACACCGATGTACTGATCGTCGGCGCCGGTCTGGCGGGACTCTCCGCTGCCCACCGGCTGCGCGCCGGAGGGCTGCGGGTGGACATTGCCGAAGCCTCCGACCGGATCGGCGGCCGGGCGTTCGGCTGGTTCTGGCCGGAAGCCGGACGGATGATCGACCTCGGCGGGACATGGATTCTGCCAGATTTCCATGAGATCCGCGGACTCATCCACGAGTTCGGACTGGACCTTTTCGATTCCCCTGATGTGGCCGAGTCACTGATCCACTTCCGGGACGGCAGCTCGTCAATGCGCACTCCTGACGAGGGCGGAGTGCGCCAGCTCGAGAAGGCCCTGCAGACCCTTCGGGGCCTGGAGGGAGCAGCTGCCGGGAATGCCGCGGAACGTTTGGAGCAAGCTGCCCTCAGCCCGTGGGTCCAAGACTGGATGGTGGCCACGCAGCGCTATCTGGCGGGCGCTCCGCTGGCGGATATCGATGCTGGCCACCTGATGCTTGACCTCACTGAACTGGCGGATCCGGAACACTATAAGTCCCAGATCGGAGGCACCACGGCCGCACTGACTGCGGCACTGTTCGGTTCCTCCCGCGCATCGGTACATCTGGACGCCGCGGCTACCCGGATCGAGCGCAGCGCAGCAGGCTTTGCCACAACAACCAGCGCAGGAACGTTTACCTCAAAGGCGGTCATTCTCGCGGTGCCGCTGAACACCATGGGTGCCATCGATTTTGACCATGGGGTGCTCGGAGGCGTTTCCGCCCACGTTCCCGACGGACATCGCGGTGCCTCAAGGAAGGACTGGTTCGTCCTCGATGGTGTGACCGAGCACTTCAGGGTGTTCGCCTCCGTGGGGCTGTTCGGCTACTTCAGGACCGAACGGCGGCTTGGGGACGGGGGGATGCTGGCCGTTGGGCTGGCTCCAGCGGCGGAGGGCGCACCCACCGTCGAAGACTTTGAGAAGCAGATCCGGGAGTACATCCCTTCAGCCACGATCCGAGCCCACACCTCCTTTGACTGGAAAGCCCACCCCTGGGCGAGGGGCACCTGGATCGCACCGCCGCCCGGGTTCTACGGCGCCCTGTCGAGCATGCCATCCGGCATCGATGGGCTCTATGCCGTCGGCGGCGACCTCTCCGCAGAATTCCCCGGCACCTTGGAAGGCGCCGTCGCAACGGGTCGGCGCGCTGCGGAATCCGTTCTGAAAACCATCAACTCCGAGCAGACAGGCGAAACCCAGTCATCATGAGCGAATCCCGCACCACAAACACCCGGGGACTCTCCTCCGTCGTCATAGCCTGGGCCTACGCCCTGCTGCCGGCAAACCTCATTCCCACGATTATTGCCCGGCTGGTCAATGACTACTCCTTCGACCTGACGACGGCGGGGTTCCTGGCCACCGGCATGACGCTGATCAACTCGGCGACCGTTCTCCTCGTCCGCCCATGGGTTCGCCGCCACAGCCGGACTCCGGTTGCCCTGGCAGGGGTGGCAGTCCTCATGCTGGTCTCCGTTGCAGGCATCATGCTGGGGCAGCCCGGCTTCTACGGCGCGCTCCTGCTCATCGCCGGCCTTGGTTCCGGGCTCATCCTGGGAGCCGCATCGGCCTCCATCTCCGCCACGGAAAATCCGGACCGTTCCGCCAATGTGGCGATGATTTTCAACCGGCTGGTCGTCGCCGCCGCCTATTTCCTGGTCCCGCTCATCGGGGGCACTATGAACTCCGTCCTGCTGATCATGTGCATCCCCGGCATCTTCGTCCTGTTCACCGCCCGGTGGCTCCCGGCAGCGGCCGAAGCACCCGCCACTGACGTGTCCGCGGGCAGGGCCGGCAAGCTGGCCTGGATCCTCGCCGTTGCCTTCGGCGCCTGGTCCATTACGGATGACGGCATCATCGGCCTGTCCGAGCTGATTGCGGTCATGCGCTTCGGCGAGGCCGGCTCCCCGCTGGTGATGAATTTGCTGGCCCTCGCTACCCTTGCAGGCCTCGCCGGCGCGGTGGTCACCCCTGTCGCGGAGAAGAAGGCTGGTCGAGTTCCGCTGCTGGCCGTAGCTCTGGGTATCAGCCTGGTCAGCAAGGTGATCATGGTCGTCGCAGGGGACACCGCCCTATTCTCGGTGGTCTTCGTAGCGTGGGGCTTCGCATTCGGAATGACCCTGCCGCTCGTGTTCGGACTGGCAGCCATCCTGACTCGAGACGGTTCAGCCAGCGTCGCCGTCAACGGCGTCTACATCCTGGGCGTTGCCCTGGGGCCCCTCGTCGCCACCCAGATCTTCGACCTTGGCGGCGACGGGGCCCTCACGGTGGTGATGGCTGTCCTGGGTGCAGTCACGGCCGCGGCCATCGTGGTCATTGCCCTGAGGGTCGGCCGGGAAGTGGCCGCTGCAGGGGAAACACCCTCCCCGAACCGGTTGGAAGCCCCGGCTTAACAACCGCGGAGGGCTGGGTTGCGGCAGTGAACCGACGCCGGCCCAGCCCTCCGGAATTCACCGGCAACGGAATTGACTCCCGTTCACAATCCGAGAAGACTCAGGATCCATGGGCTCCAGGACAAGTGTCGACGCCGCGCGCCAACGCCGCGGTCGGCCGGCAAAATCGGGAGTGCCGCCGCTGGACCGTGAGCAGGTGATCCAGGCTGCGGTAGAAATGACATCGCGGGAGCAGTCGCAGCCCCTGACTTTCCGGGCGCTGGGCAGGCACCTGGGGGTCGATCCGGCGGCGCTCTACCGCTACGTCTCCTCCAAGGACGAACTACTGCTTGCGGTAGCGGACGGGATCATCGGAAAGGCTGTCGAAGGGTTCGTGCAGACCGGCAGCTGGCGCGAGGACCTGGCGGAACTGCTGTCCCGGCTCCACTGGGGGTATCTGGGCCACCCAGAGGTCGCCGTAGCCGCGGCAGCACGCATCACCCGTTTGCCTGGTGAGATGCGATTCGCCGAGATTGCGCTCGGGCTGCTCAAAGAGGCAGGATTGGCCGACCCTGAGGCCGCTGTGATGTACCGCGCCGTAGCAGACACTGTCCTGGCCTGGACGGGTTTCCGGGCCGGACTGGAGCTGAATGCTGCAGCGGAGAGCGACCATAAGGCATGGGAAGAGGCTTGCCTGGAAGTGGACCCAGTCCACTTCCCACATGTCGCCCGCCTGGCAAGCCCACTGACCGCAGTGACCCTGCAGCAGGGTTTCCGTCAAACTCTGGACCTGCTTTTGACTGCGGTCCAGTCCCGCGCCGAAGAGACTGCCTAGTCCCAGGTGCACCCCGCCCCTTCCTGTGATTTGAATTACAGGAAAACGTAAGGCAAGCTGAACAGCACAATTCGACAGCTGGCTTACTAACCGGGGGTATTGTCCAATGGGCCGCAGCATAATTGTGCCGACCGAGTCGGAACCCAGCGGCCTGCTGGGCCAGGTGGACAGCACCGTGAACGAGTTCATGGAGCCCATAGCCACAGCCTTCAACGACATAGTTTTCTTTCCGCTGACAATTGGCGACTTTAGCTTTCCTATCGTCGTCGCCTGGCTGATCATCGCTGGGATTGTGATCACCTGCTACTTCGGATTCATCCAGTTCCGCGGGCTGAAGGTGTCCGGGCAGGTGATCCGCGGAAAGTTCTCCACCAAACAGGATCCGGGAGAAGTTCCGCATTTCCAGGCCCTCACCTCAGCCCTTTCCGGCACTGTGGGCCTGGGCAACATCGCCGGCGTCGGTGCGGCCATGGCCCTCGGTGGCCCCGGAGCTACATTCTGGATGATCCTGGCCGGACTTCTGGGCATGGCCACCAAATTCGCGGAGTGCACGCTGGGCGTCAAATACCGCCAAGTCCATGAAGACGGCACCGTCAGCGGCGGACCGTTCAAATATCTTCCCGTGGCGTTCAAGCGGTTCGGCTCGCTGCCAGCCAAAGTGCTGACCGGAGTGTTTGCCGTCGCTATCCTGCTCTTCGGCGTGGCCGGCGGCAACATGTTCCAGGCCAACCAGACCTTCGCCCAGGTGCGCAATGCCACAGGCGGTGACGAAGGGTTCCTGGGATCCGACGGCGCGGCGCTGATCTTCGGAGCGATTCTCGCCGCCCTCGTGGCCATCGTGATCCTCGGCGGAATCAAGTCCATCGGAGCAACCACCTCCAAACTTGTCCCCGCAATGGCTGCCGTGTACCTCATCGCCTGCGTAGCCGTCATCGCCGTCAACTTCGAAAACATTCCGGCCGCCGTCGGTGCCATCATCGAAGGAGCGTTCCGGCCTGAGGGCTTCGCCGGCGGAGTCCTCGGCGTCATGATTATCGGCTTCCAGCGGGCCTCCTTCTCCAACGAGGCCGGCGTGGGTTCCGCCGCGATCGCACACTCGGCCGTCAAGACCCGCCGCCCGGTCAGCGAAGGCTTTGTGGCGATGCTCGAACCGCTCGTGGACACGGTGCTGATCTGTACCATGACGGCTCTGGCCATCATCATGGCCGGCGCACCGAGCCTGCAGGCCGGCATCGACCAGGTGCAGGGCGGGGGAGGGGCGCCCGACGGCGTGATCCTGACCTCCGACGCCTTTGCCACCGTGCTGCCGTGGTTCCCGATCGTGCTTTCCGTCGCCGTCGCGCTCTTTGCCTACTCAACCCTGATCACCTGGTCCTACTACGGACTGAAAGCCTGGGAGTACCTCTTCGGCCGCGGACGCATGCGGGAGATCATCTACAAGGTCATTTTCCTGACGTTCACCGTTGCCGGGTGCGTTCTTTCCTTCAGCCAGGTCATCAGCTTCACCGATGCGGCTCTGTTCATCTGCGCCTTCGTGAATCTGCTCGGGGTGTACCTGCTGCTCCCGGTGATCAAGAAGGAAATGAAGAAATACCTCGCCGACCGGAAGAGCGGGAAGCTGGACATCCTGGGCATCGAGGACGAGGAGATTGAGGACGCCGCGCCGGCGCGGTAAGCGTTTGTCCTAGCCGCGTCCGAGGTAGGGCATGCCCGCGGCCGTGAGCACCACGGACCCGGGATTGGCGGAGGCCGGCAGCTCAGCCATAAACACGACCGTCCGCGCCGCCTCTTCGGCCGGGAAGGTGGGCTCCACTTTGCGGGTGCCGTCGGGCTGAAGCGCTCCGCCGCTGGTGATTCCGGCCAGCAGTCCGGTGGCGGCGTTTCCGATGTCGATCTGTGCGCAGCTGATACCCCAGGCCCGGCCATCCAGGTCGATGGCCTTGGTGAGCCCGGTGACAGCGTGTTTGGTGGCGGTGTAGGCCGCAGCCAGTGGACGGGGAGCGATTGCGGAGAGCGATCCGTTGTTGATAATCCGCCCGCCGGGCGGGTCCTGTGCCTTCATTTGCCGCACAGCCGCTGCGGCACAGAGCATGGTGCCGGTCAGGTTTACCGCGATGGTTTCGTTCCAGTCTTCGAGACTGATCTGGTCTACGGAGCCGGACGGGCCAAAACTGCCGGCATTGTTGAACAGCACGTCCACCCGGCCGAACCTGTCCGCGGCGTCGCGGAAGAGGCGCTCGACGTCGCCGGGCCGGGTGACGTCCGCCGGGACCACCAGGGCGCGGGCATCGCCGTCGGCCGTTTCCTGCAGTGCTTCTTCGCGCCTGCCGGCAAGGACAACCTGCCAGCCATGCGCCAGGAACTCCCTGGCGGTGGCCCGCCCAATCCCCGACCCGGCTCCGGTAATGACAGCTGTCCGCAACCCCTCAAAACTCATGACCATATCCTGCCGCATTCCCCGAGATAGCAGAAAGTGCACGTTTCAGCGCTGAAAAGAGCAGTTTCTGCTATCTCGGGGGAAAGAAGCCCACGGGCGTTGACCGGTCCGGTGCGCGGGCCTAGTGTCAACCCAACTTGTGAACGGGCAGGACCGGATCCAACCGGCCCGGCAAAAACAAAGGGGTTTTTGTGCATATTCCGGCAGCGCAGTACGAACAGGTCCTTGATCCAATCGGCGACTCCCTGGTGCTCTCCGCCATCCTCGCGGCTCTTCCGCTGCTGCTGCTGTTCGTGATGCTCGGCGTCTTCCGGCTCAAGGCCTACCAGGCGGGGATCATCTCCCTGGTCCTGTCCATCCTCCTGGCCCTCTTTGGCTGGGGCATGCCGCTGGATCAGACGCTCTCAGCCACCGCGCTCGGCGCGTTTTACGCTATCTTCCCGATCCTCTGGATCCTCATCAACGCCTTGTGGATCTACAACCTGACGGTCGCCACACCCTGGTTCGACGTGCTGGGACGGACCATCCGCTCCATCTCCGATGACCTGCGGATCCTCTCCATCCTGATCGCGTTCTGTTTCGGTGCGCTGCTGGAATCGCTGGCGGGGTTTGGCGCTCCGGTAGCGATCGCCGCGGCGATGCTGATGGCGGCCGGCATGAAACCGCTGAAGTCGGCGATCGTGGCGCTGCTGGCCAACACCGCCCCGGTGGCGTTCGGTGCCATGGCCGCTCCCATCATTGCCCTGAACGGCGTCACGGGTATTCCGCTGCATGAGCTCTCCTCCATGACCGGCCGGCAGACACCGTTCATCGCACTGGTAGTTCCGCTCATCCTGGTGTTCCTGGTGGACGGCAGGCGCGGCGTGCGGCAGACCTGGCCGGTTGCCCTGGTGGCCGGAGTCGTCTTCGGCCTGGCGCAGTTCGTGGCCTCGAACTTCTTTGTGGTGGAACTGACCGACGTGGTCGCAGCAGTGGCCACGGTCATTGCCGTTCTGCTGATGCTGCGGGTCTGGCAGCCGAAGGAACTGATTGGCATGTCCGGTGAATCGATGAACGACGACGCCGGTGCGGCGCGCGGCGCAGGCACCGGAGAGCTCGCGGCAGAAGAAGGAACGGACACCCTCACCCGTACAGGCGGCGACGGCAGCACCGCTCCGGGCCACGGAGGTACGGGCAGTGCTGCCGGCGGAGACGGAACTGGATCAGCCGGCGGGGACAGCGGAGCAAGCGGATCCGCAGGAGACAGCGAACGGGACAACACCCGGCCGCCGGCGCGCAGCGTCTGGCTCTCCGTTGCCCCGTACCTGATCATCATCGTGGTCTTTTCCCTGGCACAGATTCCGCCGATCAAGGCATGGCTGACCCAGGTGGGCGGAGTGACCTTCCACTGGCCGGGCCTGGACGTGGTGAATTCCTCCGGTGATCCCGTAGGCGCGCAGAACCTCCGTTTCGACCACCTCAAGGCCACCGGAACGCTGCTGCTGATCTCCGGGATCCTGACGATGATCCTGTACCGCATTGCACCGGCCAAGGGTGTCCGGATCTACGGGGAGACCCTGAAGACCCTGCGCTGGACCATCGTCACGGTGTGTTCGGTGCTGGCGCTCTCCTTCGTGATGAACCTGTCCGGGCAGACCACCACCCTGGGTGTCGCGCTTGCCTCTGCGGGCGGCTTCTTCGCCCTGCTCTCGCCTCTGCTCGGCTGGATCGGGGTGGCACTCACCGGCTCCGACACGTCGTCGAACTCCCTCTTCGGCCAGCTGCAGGTTGCTGCTGCCGAGGAGACCGGCCTCTCACCCACCCTGATGGCAGCGGCGAACTCCTCTGCCGGTGTGCTGGGCAAGATGCTCTCGCTGCAGAACCTGGCCATTGCTGCAGCCGCTGTTGGGCTCAACGGCGTGGAGGGCACCCTGCTGCGCAAACTGATCGGCTGGTCCCTGGGCCTGCTGGTCCTGATGACCCTGCTGATCTGGCTGCAGTCCACGCCGGTGCTCGGCTGGATGGTCCCGTAAAGCGATTGCTAGGAGAATTTGTGAGCACTGAGTCCCTGAACTTGCCCGGAACCACATCCGCGGAGGGGGCCGCAGCAGTGCTTGCCGCAGCGGCCCGGTCTTCCGTGGAGCACGAACACCGGTTGAAAGCCAGCACCGACCGCTCCGGCTTTGTGGCTGACAGCCTTCCGGAGGGCGTGGTTTTCGCCCAGGACGCCGGGGAAGTTGCGGACGTCCTGCGCATGGCTACCAGGCACCGCGTCCCAGTGGTTCCCCGCGGGGCCGGAACGGGGCTGGCCGGAGCGTCCTCCTCTCGCCAGGGCGAGGTGGTGCTGGACGTGTCCGGCATGAACCGGATCCTGCGGATCGACCCCGAAGAGCAGCTGGCCGTGGTGCAGCCCGGAGTGCTGAATGCTGAACTGAACGCCGCCGCCGCAGAGTACGGGCTCTTCTACGCACCGGACCCGGCCAGCACCGCCATCTGCTCAGTTGGCGGGAACATTGCCACGAACGCCGGGGGGATGCGCTGCGCCAAGTACGGTGTTACCAGGGAGGCTGTCCTGGCCCTGCGCGTCATCCTTGCTGACGGACGCGAACTGCGCACCGGACGGGAAACCATCAAGGGAGTCAGCGGCTACGACCTCAACGCCCTGATGATCGGCTCCGAAGGGACACTCGGCGTCGTCGTCGAGGCAACGCTGCGGCTGCGCCCTCTGCCGGTGCAGACCGCCACGGTCGCCGCGTTCTTTCCGAACGTCGAGCAGGCGGCGCGGGCGGCGTCGGCCGTTGTCGCGGCTCGGATCCAGCCGTCCATGATGGAACTGATGGACGGCCAGACGCTCGAAGCCGTCGACGCGGCCCTGGGCACGGACTACCGCTCCCGCGGTGCATCCTTCCTGCTCGTCCAGGCCGACGGACACGGCGCGTTCCTGGAGCAGGACGTGGTGATGGACGCCGTCTCACCCTTTGGGATCTGCGAGCGGGCCGTCGACGACGAGCAGGCGGCAGCGCTGGTAACCGCCCGCCGGGAAGCCATCCCGTCCCTGGAAAAGCTGGGCCGGGTATCGATCGGGGACATCGGCGTTCCACGCGGGAAGCTGGCCGACGTCGTCTCCGGGCTGGAAGCGATCGCCGAACGCACCGGGGTGCGGATCTTCACGATTGCACATGCCTCGGACGGCAACCTGCACCCGATGATCGTGATGGATCCCGAGGATTCGGTGACCGAGGGCCCGGCCAAGGAGGCCCTGGGGGAGATGTTCCATCTGGCGAAGTCCCTGGGTGGAACCCTCACCGGAGAGCACGGCATTGGCCTCCTGAAGCGGGACTGGCTGCAGGAGGAGCTGGGGGACGTCTCGCTGGAGGTCATGCACACCATCCGGGCTGCCCTGGACCCGCTGGGCATCCTGAACCCCGGCAAGGCGATCTAGTTGACCGCCGCGTTACTCGAAGAGCAGTGAGACGCGCAGGTTCTCAATGGGGGCGGGCCCCACGCCGCGAACCCACAGGACGAGTTTCTGGTTCTGCGCCACGGCCAGCGATCCAGTGCGCCCACATTGGGAGGTAGTAGTGCAGGACATGGCGGGTTGGAACAGGCCGTCACGGACGAGGTACACGTCGATGCTGCTGCTCCGTTCCGTCATCTCGATTCTCATCTCGGTGATGGTCCCGGCGCGTGGCACTCGAATTTCGTTAGCGGCTCGCGAGCTGGAGGGAGCCACCGAGCCGGAGATCGGGAAGTAACCCGCACCGTCGGCGAAAGCTGCGGGATCTATGGTGCCGGGCAGGAAACTGACGAAGACCGTCCCGGCCCCTGCCGGACCCTGGGGACCCTGGGGACCCTGCGGCCCGACCGGCCCCATCGGCCCCTCGGGCCCCTGCGGCCCTGCGGGGCCGATAGGCCCGGTATCGCCAGTGTCGCCCTTATCGCCCTGCGGTCCGGCTGGCCCCCCAGACCCAGCCGGACCCTGAGGCCCAACAGGTCCTGCCGGACCCGCAGCACCAGTTGACCCCGTGGGTCCCTGCGCACCGGGATCGCCCTGGTCGCCGCGAAGACCCTGCACGCCCTGCGGTCCTATGGGCCCCTGCGGGCCAATGAGGCTTTGTGCCCCACCAGGCCACGTTCCCGCCGTCTTGGGTCCGTAGATGGCGAAGGTTGTGGTGTCCAGGTAGAAGTCGCCGTCGGCCCCCAGGGAGCTGGCCGGACTTCCGGAACCGTTGTGGATGCTGTTGCCGTCCCGGCCTGGGAGGCCGGCGGGTCCTGTTGCGCCCGGTGCTCCAGCAGGTCCGGTTGGGCCGGCAGGCCCCGTAGGGCCGGTTTCGCCTGCAGGTCCAGTCGGTCCTGTGGGACCTGCGGGGCCGGTTTCACCCGTCGGTCCGGTTGGGCCGGCAGGCCCCGTAGGGCCGGTTTCGCCTGCAGGTCCAGCCGGTCCCGTGGGACCTGCAGGGCCGGTTTCACCCGTCGGTCCGGTGGGCCCGGCAGGGCCGGTTTCACCCGTCGGTCCGGCGGGGCCCGACGCTCCGGTAGGGCCGGTTTCACCCGTCGGTCCGGTGGGACCGGTTGCGCCCTGCTCGCCCTGTTTGCCCGCGGGCCCGGTTGCACCCTGCGCTCCGGGCGCCCCGGCCTCGCCTGGTTGCCCAGCCGCACCCGCCTGTCCCGGAAGTCCTGCGGGCCCGGATCCTCCCGGGGCGCCGTCGGCTCCAGCTGCGCCGTCGGCCCCCGGTTCTCCGGGTTCGCCTTTGTCTCCCTTGGCATCGGCCGACGCCGTCGCAGCCACGCTGGGAACAGCCCCGTCAGCGCCGGCGGCCAGCCAGGAGACCGGGATTCCGCCCGCGCCGCAGTCCAGGTCCTCGGCTGACGTGGCGATGCTCGTGAACTGCAGCGATGTGTCATCGAGACATGCGTGATAGGAAGCCGCATCGGATGATGCCGGAGTGCAGGAGGCGAGTACCAGAGCTGCAGCTGCCGCTGCGGCAACTGCCGATAAACGCTGGGAGAGGGTGCGGTTCAACGTGGATCTCCTGAGTCGACTTGCGGGACAAGGCAGGGAGATCGGCCGCAGACGACTGCGCGCGGTGCGGTCCTCCCCCAACGGGACCCGCCGCCGTACTCAAATAGACGAAGACCAAAGTTGGACAACATCCAGATTAGTTATAGTCCATCAATTGGATTGAGTCCAGAAATTTACGCCTGCCTGGCGGGGATGACGCGGACGAAACAAAACAGCAGCCGCCCGAAAGGGGCAGCTGCTGTTTTTGCGGGAACGAAGGCTAGCTCCGGTTCGCCGGTTCAGGGTCGCGGTGGTCAACGTGCGGATGGCGCCGTTCAAGCGAGGAGCCCTCGACGTCGACATCCGGCAGGATCCGCTCCAGCCACTTCGGCAGCCACCATGCCTTGTCTCCGGCAAGGTGCATCAGTGCCGGGATGAGCAGCATGCGGACCACAAACGCGTCCAGCAGCACGCCGAACGCCAGCGCGAAGCCGATCGGCCGGATCATGGCGCTGTGGGAGAAGACGAAGCCACCGAACACGGAGACCATGATGATCGCCGCGGCTGTCACCACGGCACGTCCGGCACGGACACCCTGAACCACGGCAACCCGTGACGGAGCGCCGTGCGCGTATGCCTCGCGCATGCCGGAGCCGATGAAGAGCATGTAGTCCATGGCCAGGCCGAACAGGATGCCCACCAGGATGGTCGGCAGGAAGTTCAGGATCGGTCCGGGGGACTCCACGTTGAAGATCGCGGAGAGCCAGCCCCACTGGTAGATGGCCACGACACCGCCGAGGGCGCCGAAGTAGGAGAGAACGAAGCCAAGCGTGGCGATGACCGGAACGTAGATGGACCGGAACACCAGGATGAGGATCAGCAGGGACAGTCCCACCACAACGCCGAGGTAAATCGGCAGGGCGTCGGAGAGCTTGTCCGAGATGTCGATATTGCCGGAAGCGGTTCCGGCCACGCCGATCTCGTATTTCCCGTTCAGCGGGGACATGTCCCGGAGTGTGTGGACCAGGTTCTCGGTGGACTCACTCGTGGGCCCCTGCTCGGGAACAACCTGGAACGCAACGGTGCTGCCGTCCTCCGATGAGCCTATGGGCGCCACGGCTGAGACGCCGTCCTGCTCGAAGAGGGTGCCCGCAATCTCGGCCTGGATTTCGGTTGCTTCGGCTTCGGTCGGTTCGGACTCAAGCTCCGCGACCACCAGCAGGGTGCCGTTCTGGCCCTCGCCGAACTTCTCCGAAAGGGTGGAGTAGGCACGGTACTGGGTTGAGTCATGCGCCTCGGAGGAGCCATCCGGGAGGCCGGTGCGCAGGTCCAGGGCAGGAATGGCGATCACCAGCAGGGCAGCGATGGACACCAGTGCGGTGAGCACGGCACTCATCGTGGACATGGGCTTGGCTGCAGTCTGCGCAGGGGCGGGGGAGTCTGCTTCCGAGGCCCGGGTGACCGCAGCGCGCTCCTTCTTGCTCAGGATGCGCATACCGGTCAGCTTCAGCAGGGCAGGGGTCAGGGTCACGGCGATCATCACGGCAATCGCGATGCACGCAGCGCCCACGGTGCCCATCAGGCCGAGGAACGGGATGCCGGTGATGTTCAGGGCCAGCAGCGCAATCAGCACGGTGGAGCCGGCAAAGACGACGGCGTTGCCGGAGGTTCCGTTGGCAAGGCCGATCGACTCTTCCAGCTCGTAGCCGGCCTTCAGCTGCCGGCGGTGCCGGTTCACGATGAACAGCGCGTAGTCGATGCCCACGGCCAGGCCCAGCATCAGGCCCAGCACCGGGGTTACGGAGACCATTTCGACGACGCCGGAGAAAGCCAGCGCTCCCAGGGCTCCAATGCCGACGCCGATCATCGCGGTAATCAGCGGCAGGCCTGCGCCGATCAGGGTTCCAAGCATGACCACCAGGACAACGGCGGCCACAATCAGGCCGATGACCTCTCCGATGCCGAAGATGCTGGGGATGCCCTGGGCAATGTCGGTGGAGAAGTCTGTGGTGACGCCTTCCACGGGACCGTCATTGAAGACCGCAACGAGGGCGTCCTTGGTTTCCTGCGTGACCTCCATCTGGGTGTCTTCGAAGACCACCGTCACGATGGCGGCGCTGCCGTCCTCGGAAACCATGCGGATGTTCTGGGCCATGTTCAGCAGCGCAGCACCCTGTTCGAGCTGAGGTGCCTGCTCTTCGGCGGCTGCGGCCTGGGCTTCAAGTTCCGCCCGTCCGGCATCAAGCTGCGCCTGCTGCGCGTCGAGCTGCGGCTGGGCCATCGCCAGTGCGCCGGAGGCTTCAGCCTGGGCGCGGGCCTGATCGAGCTGTTGCTGTCCGGCGTCAAGCTCGGCGCGGGCAGCATCCAGCTGGGCACGGCCGGCGTCGAGCTGTGCCTGGCCCTCCTCGAGCTGGGCGCGCTGAGCGTCCCGTTCCGCTTCCGTGGCGAAGGGGTCGACGGCGTTTTCCACGCCGTCAACCTCGGAGGCGTCGGCAGCCAGCGCGGCGATGGCGTCCTTCTGCTCCTGGGTGAAGGCCGAGCCGTCCTTCGTCTGGAAGACCACTGAGCCGGTGCCGCCGGAGGCTTCGGGCAGCTCCTGCTGCAGCCGGTCAGTGACCTGGGTGGTGGGCGTGTTTGGAATGGAGATGGCGGTGGAAAGAGTGCCGCCGAAGAGCGCGAAGGCTATGCCGGCAACTGCCAGCACTGCTATCCACACCCCCAGTACGGTGCGGGCACGCCGTGCGGCGCCCTGCCCCAGGCGGTAGAGGAATTCAGCCATTGGTGGTCCTTATCGAAATCTTGGGTTCTGCTGCGGACGGGGGCGGCGGGGGTGAACCGCCGCGAGCGAAAAATTAGGGCCGGCTGGGCGGTATACCCGCGCCGATGCCGGTGCGCAGGGCTGTGACGAGCCGTTGGATCAGCTCGATCCAGGCGGTGCGGGATTCAGGGGTGTCCACGGCGCCGGTCTGGACGCACCAGCGTTCATAGAGCACGCTGATTCCGCCGGCAAAGGTGCCGACGAGAAGCTGGATGTCCTCCGGATCCGCGTCAGGATGCCGGGAGGCGAGGGCGGCCATCACCTGGTCGCCTGCCATGGTCACGGAGCGGAAAGCCATAATCGCCTGCTGCGGGGAAGAGCGTGTATCTGCGCGGCCAAGGACCTGCGTGAGGTAGGAAACCGCTTCGATGAACCGCGGCGAGCTTACGAGGTCCACGAGGTCATCCAGGGGAGAGTGGCCCTCTGGTGCCGCGCCGTCCGGCAGTGTCAGTGATGAAGCGACGACGTCGGTTCCCACCTCAGTGACTACGTCATCCAGTGAAGCGAAATGGTTGAAAACGGTGCGGCGGGAAACGTCGGCGCGCTGAGCGAGCTCGTCAACGGAGAAATCAGTTCCGCGGCGTTCGGACAGCAGTGCGGCGCAGGCGTCAACGATCGCCTGGCGGTGCCTGCTCTTGATGGCGGTCCTGCGGTCTGGGGTGGAGCTGGCTGGAAGCACACTCCTACACTAAGTGCATCGTTGCACCGGGTGCAACTAGTCCCGCTCAGGCTCCGATGCCTGCGGCTTGCGGCCGGCGGCCGCGGTCTGCCGTGAGCCAAGGAAGTACACCAGTGCGCCGGCGGCGATCAGGGTCAGCGCCGCGCCTCCGTACACGGTGGCCAGTGAGTACACCCCGTCCGGGGCGCCGGAAAACAGCCGGCTCAGGAGCCCGGGGATCTGCGGGCCGGCGATCAGCAGGACCGTCAGCACAGGTCCCCCGGTCAGCCAGCCGCGGCGGCCGGGCTGCGTGTTCTTGCCGCTGCTCTGCTCACTCATGGCTTAAGTCTTCCAGATTTCCGGCACGGGTGTTGGCAGTGGTGCCGGGGATGCTTAACGCACCGGGACGGTTCGGGGCACGATGCCGGCTTCCCGCAGGGCCAGATACACCCGGTCCCGGGCAAACGGGGGGCGGATGAACCGCAGGCCCGTGGCATCACGCAGCGCGCTGGCCAGTGCCGGAACCACCGGGTTAAACGGGCTTTCACTCATCGATTTGGCCCCCAGCGGTCCCAGCGAATCACTCGTGGCGGCAAACAGGACTTCCGTGCGCGGCACATCGGCCAAGGCCGGCACGTGGTACTGGCGCAGGACCCGGGTCAGGACCTCGCCGGATTCGTCCACCCGGACTTCCTCGAACAGGGCAGCGCCGATCGCCTGCGCAACCCCGCCTTCAATCTGTCCCCGGCACTGCAGCGGGTTGACCACCACGCCGGCGTCGGCAGCCTGCACGCTCTGCAGAATCCGGATCTCTCCGGTGGACGGGTCCACCCCCACGCGGAAGCCCTGCACATTGAAGGCCACAGAGCGCGGTGTGCCTCCCCAGCGGCCTTCGGCCACCAGTTCGACGCCGGCCTCCCGGGCCCGCAGATACACCTCCGCCAGCGGCACGCGCTCGTTCCCGCACGCCACGGCGTCCGCCTCAAGACTGACCTGGGCCGAGGTGTTCCGGAACAGCGATGCCGCGAAACCCTGCAGCCTGGTGGCCAGCTCTGCGGACGCCGCGAGCGTGGCCTTGCCGGCAACCACTGTGCCGGTGGATCCGTAGGCGCCCGTGTCGTGGTCCACCAGATCCGTGTCCGACTGCCGGATCACAATGTTCTGCGGAAGCGTAGACAGTGCAGTACCGGCCAGCTGGGTGTGGACCGTGGTGGTGCCGTTGCCGAATTCAGCAGTGCCGACGTCGAGCCCGTACCGTCCGTCCGGACGCAGCGCAATCCGGGTGTGCGCCACGTGTCCGCGCGGCGGCACGGTGTCGATCATGGCGACGGCGGTGCCCTCGCCCACCAGCCAGCCCGGCCCCAGCTCTCCGCCGGAACGCTGCGGATCCCGCGCCCCGGCTTCGAGTGCGCCGCGCACCAGGTCCACGCACTCATCCAGGCCGTAGCTGCCGTAAAGCACGTCAGCGGCCGCTTCCGGGGCGGTGGAGAGCATGGGATCACCCTCAACCACCAGGTTCCGGCGCTTGAACTCGAGTGGATCCATATCCAGGGCGCGGGCCAGCTCATCCAAGGCGGACTCAACCGCAAAGACCATCTGGCTTAGCCCGTAGCCGCGGAACGCGCCGGAAGGCACGGTGTTGGTGTAGACGGCGCGGGCATCCACTTTCTTGTTTGCGCACCGGTACACCGCCACGGATTCACCGCAGCCGTGGAACATCACCCCCGGCCCGTGGTTGCCATAGGCACCGGTGTTGGTAGTGACGTCTACGGTCAGGGCCGTCAGGATGCCGCCGGCGTCCGCCCCCGCCTTCACCCGTACCCGAAAGGGATGCCGGGTAGTGGTGGCGGTGAACTGTTCCTCCCGGCTCAGCTCAAGCTGCACCGGGCGGCCCAGCCGGAGCGCGGCCAGCACCGCGACGTCCTCCACGAGGACTTCCTGCTTGCCGCCGAACCCGCCGCCCACCCGTCCGGAAACCACCCGGACTTTCTCCAGCGGCAGGTCGAAGACCCGGCAGAGAGTGCGACGGACCAGGAACGGGACCTGGGTGGACGTCCGGATGACCAGTCTTCCGGTCCCATCGAATGATGCGACGGCGGCATGGGTTTCCAGCGCCACATGCTGCAGCCGCTGGCTGTAATAGGTGCCTTCATGAACCGCTGCCGCGGCAGCGAACCCCGCGTCCGGGTTGCCCAGTTCCGAGTGCAGCTCAGCCACGACGTTGCTGGGTGCAGGGGTTCCGACGCCGGGCTCCGCCGCCGCTGCGGCGTGCAGCAGCGGCGCTCCCGGAGCCAGCGCATCGTCCGGTTCAAATACCGCGGGCAGGATTTCGTAATCGATCCGCAGCTCCCGGACCCCGGCCTGGGCGGCCGCCACCGACGAAGCGGCCACTACAGCCACGCGCTGGCCCTTAAACCGCACGACGTCGTCCAGCACCCTGGTGTCCGCCGGGTCGTCCGTGTGCAGTTCGTGCTGGGCAGATGAGTACCGGAGGGCGGGGGCGTCCTCATGGGTGAACACCGCCTCGACGCCGGGAACGGCCAGCGCGGCGGTGGCGTCGATAGACATGATCCGGGCGTGGGCGTGCGGAGACCTCGCCAGCGCCAGATGCAGCAGGTCCGGATGGGCCCCGGGCGGCAGGTCCAGTGTGTAGCGGGCCATGCCGGTGACAATCTCCGGTCCTGCCGGGGCCGGAACGCTCTTGCCCACTCCGGCGGCGTCCTGGTCCACGAGCTGGAGGCCGGTGACGGCGTCCTCGACAGCACGGTAGCCGGTGCAGCGGCAGAGATTCCCCTTCAGCGCCTGGGGCAGGTCGGCCCTTTCCTCAGCGTCCAAAGCGGCAGCGGTCATGATCATGCCCGCCGTGCAGTAACCGCACTGGAACCCCTGGGCATCCAGGAACTGCTGCTGCACAGGATGCAGCGTGCCGCCGTCGGCCAGTCCCTCAATGGTGGTCACTTCCCGGCCGGCGGCACGGCGGGCGGGGAAGATGCAGCTGTGCACGGGGATGCCGTCAACGTGGACGGTGCAGGCTCCGCAGTCCCCGGCATCGCATCCCTTCTTCACACCGGTGTTGCCCAGTTCCCGCAGGAACGTGCGCAGGCACTGGCCTGGTGCCGGTTCGGCGTGGATTAGCTGGCCGTTGACGGTGTAGCTCATGGGGTCCCTTCACCGGGATCACCGGCCAGCTCGAACCGGATTTCCTCGCTGAGCTGTTCGGTCATAAAGCGGCGCCACTCCGGCAGTCCGTGCACGTCTTCGTGGTACAGGGAAGACGGGATAGCCGCGTCCAGGGCCGCGCGAAGCTCGGGTGCGGACGGAACCCGGTCAAAGCGCAGCTGGACCGGGCGGACGGTGGCGGCCGTGACGGTGAGGACGAACAATCCGCTCGGGTCCGTCCGGCCGATGAGCAGCACCGCCGAACGTCCGAGGCTGGTTAGCGACTGGCGGCGCAGGGAGGAGCGCGAACTCAGCGCGCTCGCCGGGAGGGTGATGCTGCGCAGGAGTTCGCCAGGCGCGAGGGATGTCTCTGAATCACCGGTCACCAGCTCGGTGACCGGCAATGTGCGGCGGGTTCCATCGGGGGAGAACAGGAGCGCCTGTCCGTCCAGCGCGGCGGTGAGCGCCGTCATGGGTCCGGCGGGGAGCGCGGTGCACAGATTGCCGCCCACGGTGGAGACGTTCCAGACCTTGCGGCTGGCAACAAACGCGTTGCAGCAGGGCTGGATCAGGTCGAGGGCGGGCCAGTCTGCGGCGGCCGTGGGCGGGGCTGAAGCGAAACCGTAAAGCTGGGCGATGGTGCAGGTCGCGGCGATTTCCAGGCCGTCCTTCCGGGCGGCCAGGGGTTCCCAGCCTGCGCTGCTTAGGTCCAGCAGCCTGCGCAGGGTTGAACTGCCGTTGGAAAACAGCACAGTGCCGCCGGCCAGCCACGCGTCGCCGGGCCGGTAATCAGCCGGGTCGGCAGTGGGGACCAGATCCTCCACCGTGTTCAGGTCCAAATCCCTTGCTCCTCACGTCGCCGGGATGGCAGTCCGGTCCGGCGGACTGCCGGATGCCGGGGTTTCCACAAATAAACCGCTTCCGGGAACTGACCATTTGTTATTTCCGGAAATTTGGTTTTATTCAATGTGTCCTGCTGATTGTCCGGATCAGCCCGAATTTCAACGGAGCCTACCACCCGCGCCCGCAGTGCACAGGAGGTTCCCGTAAAGCGGCTTCAAACCGGGCCGCCGGCTTGCGCCGCTTGTCGAAACCGGATGGCGGCGGTGCCACAGCAGAGGTGCCTTCAGGGTTCGGCACCCTTGACACCGGCCCGGCAGGAACTAAAGAATGAGCCAACTGAAATCGCGGTAAGTAATAACTTCTCCGGAAACATCGAATCAAGTCGGCCTGCATAAAACCGATGGTCAAGGGTGTTCAGCGCCGGTGAAGGCTGCCGAGTGAAAGCTGGCACCTATGAATTCATCCCGTTCGCAGAATTTCCTGGCTGACTTCAACGCAGCACCGTTTGACCGTGCCGAGGAAATGCTTCGGCCCTGCGCTGACGTTCCGCGCTGGACGTCGGAGATCTCCTTCGCCCGGCCCTTCGGCACCGGCGCCGAACTGCTCTCATTCGCTGAACTCGCTGCTCCGGACTGGACCGCAGGGGAGATAGACGCCGCACTGGCCCACCACCCCCGCATCGGCGAACGTGCCTCAGGCACCGGGCACGAGGCGTCGATGTCCCGGAACGAACAGTCCGGGATTGCCCTTTCCGGTGGCATCAGGGAGCAGCTCGTAGAAGGAAACCGCCGCTACGAAGAGCGGTTTGGCAGGGTTTTTCTGATCCGTGCCGCGGGCCGCAGTGCCGAGGAAATCCTGGCCGTCCTGAACCGGCGGCTGGAGAACACCGCCGAAGACGAGCTCGCAGCCACGGCCGCCGCCCTGCGTGAAATTGCGATTCTCCGACTGGAAGGACTCCTGGACCGATGACAAGCCGCGTTACCACCCACGTGCTGGACACCTCCACCGGCCAACCCGCGCCCGGAATTCCGGTGTCGCTGCAGGTTCTCGGCGAAATGGACTGGCGGGAACTTGCCGCAGGCGCCACGGACGGTGACGGCCGCATATCTGATCTGGGTCCGGACACCCTGGCCGCCGGGAACTACCGGCTGGAATTCAGCACCGAAGCGCACTTCGCCGCCGCGGGCACGCCGTCGTTCTTCCCTTCGGTGACCGTGGCGTTCAGAATCTCGGGGGAGGGCCACTACCACGTGCCGCTGCTGATCAGCCCGTTCGCCTACTCCACCTATAGGGGAAGCTGACCCATGGACACCCACGAACACGTAGCCGGTGCCGGCGGCACGTCCCGGATCATTCTTGGGCCCAACCAGTACGGGAAGGCCGAGGTTCGGCTGGTTAAGGTCACCCGGGACACCGCCCGGCATCACCTGGAGGATCTCAGTATCACCTCCCAGCTGCACGGAGATTTTGCGGCGGCGCACACCGAAGGGAACAACGCCCACGTAGTGGCGACGGATACGCAGAAGAACACCATTTATGCTTTTGCCCGGGACGGTGTGGGATCCCCGGAGGCTTTCCTGCTGCGCCTGGCTGAACATTTCACCTCCAGTTTCGACTGGGTCACCGGTGGACGCTGGGCTGCGGAGCAGTACTTCTGGAACCGGATCAACGGCCACGACCATGCCTTCAGCAAGGACAAGTCGGAGGTCCGCACCGCCGTCCTGCTGGTGGACGGAGGCCGGCAGCACCTGGTGGCCGGGATCAGCGGCCTGACCGTGCTGAAGACCACCGGGTCGGAGTTCCATGGCTTCCCGCGGGACCGCTACACCACCCTTGCCGAAACTACGGATCGGATCCTCGCAACGGACGTCACCGCCAAATGGCGTTACGCCGGGACCGGCGTCCCGGATTTCAATGCTGTTTATGCCTCCGTGCGGGCGGAACTGCTGGATGCCTTCGCCAACACCCATTCCCTGGCGCTGCAGCAGAGTATGTTCCAGATGGGGCGTGCCGTGCTCGAAGCCCATCCGGAGATTGCCGAAGTACGTCTCTCACTGCCCAACAACCACCACTTCCCGGTGGACCTGGAACCGTTTGGCCTGGACAACCCCGGCGAGGTGTTCTTCGCCGCAGACCGCCCCTACGGGTTGATTGAAGCCGCGGTGCTGCGTGAGGACTCCGCTGCTGCTGATCCGGTCTGGAACACCATCGCCGGGTTCTGTTAAGAAACAGGCGGGCGCAGGCAGTAACGGTGGTCACACCCGGGCTGTCCGCATTGGGGTATCGCGGGGCCGGAAAGTAGGCTCGGACGTATGGCTCCATTCCGAAACAGCCGCGCTGCGGCGCTGCCCGCGAAACTGTCCCGTTCCTGGCTGCTGGCTTCGGCTGCGGATGAAGCGAATTTTGCTCCCGCACTTGCCTCGGAAGCGGACTCGGTCGTGTTCGACATGGAGGATGCTGTTCCCGCCGACGGCAAGGCTGAAGCGCGTGAGCGCGTGGTCGAGGCACTTTCCACCGGCATGACTGCCTGGGTGCGCGTCAACGGTATCGAGACCGACTACTGGGCTGATGACCTGGCCGCACTCTCGAAGGCTCCCGGCCTGCGCGGCGTCATGCTGGCCATGACCGAAAAGCCCGAACAGGTCACGCACACCGCCATGCGGCTCCAGGCGGGCACCCCGGTGCTCGCCCTGGTCGAGTCAGCCCTCGGCATCGAAAACGCGACGGCGATTGCCAGTGCTCCGGGCACGTTCCGGCTGGCGTTCGGCGTTGGAGACTTCCGCCGCGACACCGGTGCCTCGGATGACCCGATGGCGCTGGCCTACGCCCGCTCCAAGCTGGTGGTTGCCTCCCGTGTGGGGCAGTTGCCCGGCCCGATCGACGGCCCGACGCCCGGCACCCTGGGTGAGAAGCTGCTTGATGCCTGCAAGGTGACCGCGTCGATGGGCATGACCGGCAAGCTCTGCCTGATGCCCGAAGCTGCTGACACGATCAACAAGGGCCTGTCCCCGAGTGAATCGGAAATCGTCTGGGCCCACGAGCTGCTCGAGGCGCACGCTGCCGGCGCCGTGGTGGGCGACGGTTCCTACCTGCCCCGCCTGGCCCGTGCACAGAAGATTTCCTCCCTCGCCGACTCCTACGGACTCTGGAACGCCTAGGCGTCTCAGCTTCTTCGGGGGCTGCGGATTATTGCTGGGCTGGAGCTCCGGACCATCGAGGGGCTGGTTCGGTGCGGCTGCAGTGCTGTGCCTCGAGTTCATGGACGATGCGCATCCTTTGTCGCAATAACGTCGTTTTGGCAGCGGTTCGGACATCCTTTGCTGCAATAACGTCGTTTTGCCGTCCCGAAAGCAGCGTTATCGCGACAAAGGATGATGGGGGAGGGCCCTAAAGAGCTTTATCGCAGCAAAGGATGCAGCCACCCGAAGCCCCACCGGCGAGAAGCCGGACGGTAGCGGACGCTCCGAACGGCGTCGGCCTCCGTTGCTGCGGCGTCAGCGGGCCGCTTGAGGCAGCAGCACTCCGGTCCAACCCACCACGAGCCCGAACAGGCCGCAGAACTAGCCCTCCACACCCGCGAGAAGCTGGAGGATGCTCGCGGTCAGGGCATGGGCAGCGTCCTCGTTGTACTCCGGCGAGCTGATGTCCGCGAAGAAGTGCGAGTTCCCGGGATAAAGGATGAGCTCCGCCGACTGCGCTGATTCCACCAGGTTCATGGCGGCGTCGAGGTCGCCCTCCTCGACGAACAGCGGATCCTGTTCCATGGCGTGGACCTGCAGGGGAACACCTGCGGGCCAGGAGCCGGAATACGTGCCGGGCGGAACGCAGGCGCTGACCAGCACAGCGCCGCGGGCGCCGGGACGGGTCTGAGCCAGGCGCTGGGCGGGCATCACACCGAGTGAAAACCCGACGTAGACAACGTCCTGCGGCAGACGCTCGGCCATTTTGACGCCCAGGGCCTCGATGACATCGAACCCAACCTCCGCCGCGTAGGCCACCCCGGCTTCCAGGCTGGAGAACGTTCGTCCGTCATAGAGATCCGGTGCGGTGACCGTATGGCCGGCATCGCGCAGCAGGTCAGCCAAAGCGTCCATGCCTGGTGTCATGCCGAGTGCGTGGTGGAAAAGCAGGACGTTGGCCATTGTGTCTCCCTATCGTTCGATCAGGATTCCGTCCTCGTCGGCGTAGAGCACGGCGCCGGGGCGGAAGACCACACCACCGAACTCCACCGGTACATCCACGTCGCCTATCGAATCCTTGGCACTCTTGCGCGGATTGGATCCCAGTGCCTTCACGCCCAGCGGAAGCTTGGCGACGGCGGCACGGTCACGGATCGGTCCGTTGATGACGACGCCGGCCCAGCCGTTGGTGACTGCGGCCTCCGCGATCATGTCCCCCATCAGGGCGGTGTTCATCGACCCGCCGCCGTCGACTACCAGGACGGCGCCGTCGCCCGGCGAGTTCAACGTGGACTTCACCAGTCCGTTGTCCTCGTGGCAGCGGATGGTGCGCACCGGTCCGGTGAAGCGGGTGTGCCCGCCCAGGTCCTGGAACTGCAGGGAGACTGAAGCCAGGGCTTCGCCGTGTTCGTCGTAGAGGTCGGCTGTGCTCATTTCCATGGCACCTACTGTGCCACAGGACACATTTCGTACGCGGCAGCGGCGTACCGCGCCGCCGGTGAGTGTGGTCAGGCGTGCTTGGCCGCGGCCTGGGCCTTGAGCAGGTCCACGACTTCCAGCAGTTCCTCCACGGAACCGGAGGTGGGGGAGTTCTCCTCCTGCGGCCAGCCGCCGGGCAGGCCCTCGTTGTAGTAGAGCCCGTCGCCCAGCAGCATGATGCTGCGGGCAATGGCACGGTCCCCGACTTCGTCGAGAACCAGGCAGAACCAGTCGCGGTGGATCTGCTGGAGCAGTTCGGAGGCAGCGGCGTCGTTGGCCTGCGCCAGGCGGACAGCGGCAATCAGGGCGCGGTCCAGTCCGCTGTCCACATAGACGGAGGTGCGGACCAGGAAGCGCGCGGGCCCCTCGGCGTCGGTGCGCATGCGCTCGAGGTCGGCCGCGGCGAGCACCCGCAGCCGGTCCAGGAGTCCGGCGGCCAGGGCTTCCTTGTTTTTGAAGTGGTAGAGCAGTCCGCCTTTGGAGACGCCGGCGAGTGCGGTCACGGCGTCGAGCGTTGCCCCGCGGGGACCTTCATTGATCAGCAGTTCCTCATAGGCGGAGAGGACGCGCTCCCGGGCGGGTGTCTGTTCAGGCATGGCTTTACGCTACGCCATCCCGTGCTGTACAGTCTAGACGGTACAGTAACGTGCGGGTGGGACCCGGCGGTTGCTGGCATGTCTTTTTAACCCAACAGTTTGCGGCAGGCCGAGCCCTGCCAAGTCCAAGGAGGAATTGTGCCTGCGGTACAGGAACGGCCCGTGCTTCAGCGGGCCGGAAAGCGTGAATGGCTGGGACTGGCGGTGCTGATGCTCGCTGTCCTGCTGGTAGCGGTAGACAACACCGTGCTCAGCTTTGCCGTCCCGTCCCTGTCCCGTGCCCTGGCGCCGACCGGGACAGAGCTGCTCTGGATCATTGACATCTATGCGCTGATCCTGGCAGGCCTGCTGGTCCCGATGGGCAGCCTGGGGGACAGGCTTGGACGTCGAAAGCTGCTGATGATCGGAACCGCCGGTTTTGGCCTGGTCTCCGTCGCTGCGGCCTTCGCACCCACTGCCGGCGCCCTGATCGGGGCCCGCGCCCTGCTCGGATTCTTCGGTGCCATGCTGATGCCCGCCACGCTCTCTATCATCCGGAACATGTTCGTGGTGCCCGGCCAGCGCCGGATCGCGATCGCCGTCTGGGCTGCCGGGTTCTCCGGCGGCGCTGCGCTCGGTCCGATCGTGGGCGGAACCCTGCTTGAGCACTTCTGGTGGGGCTCGGTCTTCCTGCTGGCGGTGCCGGTGCTGATCCCGCTGCTGGTCTTCGGACCCCGGCTGCTGCCCGAATCCCGTGACCCCAAGCCGGGCAAGGTGGACCCGATCAGCATCCTGCTGGTCATGGCCACCATGTTCCCGCTGGTCTACGGCATCAAGTCCATCTCCACCCACGGACTCGACGCGTACGCCCTGGTTCCCATGGCCGCCGGACTGCTCTTCGGCTTCGCCTTCGTGCGCCGCCAGCTCAGCCGCCCGGAACCCATGCTGGACGTGCGGCTCTTCCGGAACCCGGTCTTCACCGGTTCCATCTCCGCCAACCTGCTCAGCGTCTTTGCGCAGGTGGGTTTTATCCTCTTCCTTTCGCAGCACCTGCAGCTGGTCCTGGGGCAGACGCCCCGGGAGGCCGGCCTGATGATGCTCCCGGGCCTGATGCTCACCGTGGTGGCCGGCCTCGCCGTTGTCCGCGTAGTACGCCGGGTCCGTCCGGCCTATGCCGTGGCTGCCGGACTGGTGTTCAGCGCCGTCGGCTACACCGTGGTGCTGCTGACCGGCCATGATGACAGCCCGCTGGGACTCGTGATCGCGTTTATGATCCTGGGCATCGGCGTCGGCTCCGCGGAGACCATCTCCAACGACCTGATCCTGGGATCCGTCCCGCCGGCCAAGGCGGGTGCCGCATCGGCTATCTCCGAAACCGCCTACGAAGTCGGAGCTGTGCTGGGCACCGCGGTGCTGGGCAGCATCCTGACCGCCGGCTACCGCAACGGCATCGTGCTGCCTGACGGCATGGACGCGGCCGCTGCATCCGCCGCTTCAGAAACACTCGGCGGTGCGGTGCAGGCGGCCGAGACTCTGCCCGGCCCCCAGGCTGCTGAACTGCTCTCCTCGGCCCAGTCCGCGTTCGATTCCGGTGTGGTGGCGACGTCGCTGATCGGCATCGTGCTGATGGTGGCTGCCGCGGTTGGAGCGGTCTTTATGCTGCGCACGGTCGCTGCGGACAAGGATGCCGCCGCTGAACCGGACGCCGTGTCCGACGGCGGTGCTCCCGCTGCAGCGCCTGACGCTGCACTTGCCGCTACGGGCGGAGTTGCCGCGGACGAAGAGTCCGCCGCCGAACACGCCGAACGGCAGGAAGCCTGCTCGGTGCGGCGCTAGCCGTGCCGCTACTCCGTCTCCGGCGGGTGGACAATCAGCACGGGGCAGTGGGCATGGGCTGCAGCCGCAGAACTGACTGAGCCAAGCAGCAGTCCCGCAAACCCGCCCCTGCCCCTGCTGCCGACCACCAGCATTTCCGCATCCTTGCTGGCTTCCACGAGCACCTGCACCGGCTGCCCGGACACGGCAATCTTCGTAAGGCCTTCGGGGACATCGTCGCCGAAGGCCTGCAGTACGGCCTCGTTCAGGGCTTCCTCGGCATCCACCCGCGGCGACCACTCAGCAGATGCAACCGGGGCGGCCAGAGAGATGGGGTGGGTCCAGACTGTCATGGCCTCGACCCGGCAGTGCAGCAGGTCAGCCAGCCTGCGGGCGGTTCGCAGTGCCACCAGTGAGAGCTCCGACCCATCCACTCCGACGACAATTAGCTTGCGGTTGTCCTTCGCCATGGTCCTCGTCCTGTCTGTCCGCCGCTGATGGATCCTCTGCGAAAAGTCTGCCGCCCGCGCCGGTCTTTTCCTAGAGGCGGGCATTGTTCGTGCTGTCAGCAGATGCCTGCCCGCCGGCCGAACACTTCGCCACCCTGTCTGGACAATTGAGCCGGGTTTAGCAGGGGGTTGGGTCTCCGAAGGGCAGAGAGGTGCCGGCGATGAGCCAATTTGTGCCGTCCCAGTGCATGGAGTACCGGATCTTCCAGTTCGAACATGTTTGGTCGGTTTCCCGGTAGGCATCCGCGGCATTCTGGATGGTCTGAAGGTTCACGTCGGCGTTCAGATCGTCGGCTGATGGGGTGCCAGTGACATCAGCGAGCTCGGCTTTTGTCCAGTAGGAGGAGCCGAGGTCCTCACTCCATGAGCCGGCGTCCCCGAAAGTGGCTTGGAGCTCGGGGGCGAGGAGATTGAATGCTGAGGTGTACGCGCCTCGATTGATGCCCTGACCGTGAAGGAGCAGGCTTTGGCCTATGCTGCTGGCCTGGTCATGGTCTGCCGAGACGGTGAAGGGGAAGAAACCTGAACCTGGTGCCGGTGCAGTTCCGCAATCCCTAAAGGCCACGGGCGCCGACCTTGATTTCCACTCGTTGACGGCCGAGGCAACACGGGGTGCCGTTACCGCGTATGCGATACCTTCGGCTCTGTTGTTGTAGTCATCGAAGTCGATGGTGACAACAATGCCCGCTACTTGGCCGTCCTGGGTGATGAGTGGTCCTCCGCTGTTGCCATAGTTGATAGCAGCGTCGGTTTGGATCAGGTTTCGCAGAACCCGGTCCCCTCTATCCTGTTCGGCGTCGAGGGCGCCGACTGTTCCTTTGGTGAAGGTGAACGGGCGGCCCAGCGGAAAGCCCAGTGCTGCTACGTCGGCGGCGACCGGAGGTTCGCTGGTTCTGAGCTGAAACTGATGGCCTTGGATTGGACGGTCGGTTCTGACAAGAGCGATGTCTGCTTCTTCGTTGGCGCCCACAACTGTGGCGTCCACCGATGTACTGCCGAAAGCTACGCTGATCGCGGCAGCGCCGCGGACAACATGCGCTGCAGTGACCACCAGGTTCGGTTCGATAAGGAACCCGCTTCCTGTGGATCCGGCCTCGCACCTGGTGACGGAGAGCTGGCCCACCCCGGACTGAGTATCAGCCACGACATCAGGCCATGCTCTCGTCGACGAAGCGGTACTTGTACTCGTCGCGGTGGAAGTGGTCAGTGCGCTTTCGGTAGGCGAGGAGGTTGGAACGCTGCTTGTCGGCGGGGAAGGCTGCGGGGACGTGCCGGATCCGTTAGTGCAGCCCGTAGCCCACAGACACAGGCTTAGGGACGTGACAACCGCGCAACGGATGAAGGGGTTTGGTTTGGTGCACATCAACTACCTCCCGAGGCTGAGAAGAGCAGCTGTCCGAGCGACCCTCCGTTGTGCCCGCTCCCGCAATTGCCCACGAAAAATATGAGTCGGTTAAGCCACCATCCGTTAGATCATCTATGGAAACGGGAGACCTTCCCATGGTTCAAACCACCGGCCGTTTACTCGACTCGTGTCCCAGCACGCACATCGCAACCCCGAAGAATCCTGTCCATCCCGAGAAACGTTGGGACAGCTGAAGGTCCTATTGACAGCTGAGTTGATGGTTTCTTAGTGGCTGAGGCCGCTCGATGGGTATGAGCCGTCCGAGCGGGTGCTGGCGGCGTTTGCGGCCCTGCTCCTCAACCGCATGGGCATTCCGCGTAGACTGTGGAGACCATGCGACACATGAACAAGTTCCGCACGCCCATTGTCTGGCTCCTGATCATCGGACTGGTCGGCAGCATCAGCGTCGGCTTCCTCGGCCTCTTCTTCTAGCGCCCTTTTCTTCTGCCCGCCCCGCAGGCCGGGTTTGCTCGCCGTGCCCATTCCGCAATAGGATACTAAGCATGCTTACCTAATGTGAGCGGCCGCGAGTTGCGGCTCCATATCCATGAACAATGGGAAGTGGGGAAACTTAATGGCCAACGAAAATACTTCGGACCAGTACACATTCCAGGATCCGGTCACCCGGTATCCCTCAGTCAGCCCGCCCAAGCAGGATCAGCCCGAGCCCGGCCTCGACGCCGACCTCGAGCCCAAGACAGACCGCGGCGAGGACTCCTACCGGGGAATCGGACGGCTTGAAGGACGCAAGGCACTGATCACCGGCGCAGACTCCGGAATCGGTGCGGCGGTGGCCATTGCCTTCGCCCGGGAAGGCGCCGACGTCGCGCTCTCCTACCTGCCGGAGGAAGAGGAAGACGCCGCAAGGGTCATGGAGCTGATCAAGGATGCCGGCCGCACCGCCGTCGGGCTTCCCGGTGACCTCAAGGACCGCGACTACTGCATCCAGCTGGTGCAGGACGCCGTTGACGGCCTGGGCGGCCTGGACATTCTGGTCAACAACGCCGGCAAGCAGGTTGCGGTGGAGAACCTTGAAGATCTCAGCGACGAACAGCTCGATGACACCTTCAAGACCAACATCTACTCTTTCTTCCGGGTGACCAAGGCCGCGCTGCCGCATCTTCCGGCTGGCTCGAGCATCATCAACTCGACCTCGATCCAGGCCTACAGCCCGTCCCCGCACCTGTTGGACTACGCCAGCACCAAAGCGGCGATCAACAACTTCACCAAGGGCCTGGCCCAGCAGCTGGCGCCTAAGGGCATCCGCGTGAACGCTGTGGCTCCCGGTCCGTTCTGGACGCCGCTGCAGGTTTCCGACGGCCAGCCCAAGGACGCCCTGCCGGAGTTCGGCAAGGACACCCCGCTGGGCCGCGCCGGCCAGCCCACGGAGCTTGCCCCGGCCTACGTGTTCCTGGCGTCCCCGGAATCCAGCTACGTGGTAGGCGAAACGCTCAACGTCAACGGCGGCATGCCCAGCCCCTAAGTTCTACCCGCAAAATAGCCGGCCCCGCACAGCGCGGGGCCGGCTATTTTGCTGTCCGGGCTAGGCCGTTGCCGGCGTGAACTTGGCGCGGTCCACCCGGCGGTGGAAACGCATGCCGGCCAGTCCGCCAAGGATGGCGCCGATCAGGCTGACGACCACGGTGGCCAGGAGGGCCAGCCAGGATCCGGCGCTGACGTCACCAAGATCCTGCGGAAGCGGTGCCACGGAGTTGAGCTGGGTGAGGCTGCGGATGTCGTCGTTGAAGATCAGGCCAAGGATAATAACGACGGCGGCGGCCACCAGTGCCCATAGCCAGACGGCAACTCCCTGCTTGGCGCCGTTGAAGCGGGCCATGCGGCCGGCAACGTAGCCGCCGGCGTAGTAGGCGAGCAGCAGCACGATCAGCGTGATGATCGCGCCGATCAGTCCGGAGGACTGGTTGGCGGCGGCCTGGTCCAGGGCAGCACCCAGGTCCGTGTCCGTGGAGACACCAACGGCGGCACCGATGGCGGCAGCCAGGGCCGAAAGCAGTACGACCATGCCGGTGGCGGTCAGCCAGCCGAAGAACGCGGCTCCAAACTTGATGCCGCCAAAACGCTCTCGTTCAGCTGCCAGAAGCGCTTCCCGGTTGGGCATAACGGGTTCGTCCGCGGTCCGGCGGTTGGTGCCGGCGTCTCCGACCGGCTCAGCTCCGGACGTGACGCTCCCGTCCCGGTGCGCAGCCCGGCGGGCCGTTCCGGCCGGAACATCGTCACTCCGGTAGGCGGCGTCGTCCGGGTCCCGGGTGCCGGTGATCCGGCTATCTGAATCCCGGGTGTTGAGCACCTCGGTTTCATTCGTGCCGGAGGTTCCCGTTTCGGCCGGGGCGCCCGTGCGGCCTGTACGCTCTGCCTCGGGCTGTGTTTCCAGCCTGCGGGTGACGTCCGGCTCGTTCGAGGAGCCATGGGTTCCGGGGGTGCTGCTCGAAACGCCGGGAGCGCCCGTGTCCGCGTCCTCGCGGGGAGGGGTCCCGTCTGCCTGCCTGCGGCGGGGATCGCCCGCGGCGGTGCTGCCTGAATCCGTACTCATCTGCTTCTCCTCTTGCCGTTGGGGGTGCCGGACTGAAGGTGATGACTTCATAAGTAACCTTACTGTAGCGCCGCGCCTTGAATCTGTGTGAGCGCCCCGCGTGGAAGACTTGGCTGCATGGATACGGACCTGATCATCACCCTCGTGGCCGGCCTGCTGATCGCAGTGGGTGTGGCCGGCATCGTGGTGCCGGTGCTGCCTGGCAGCATCCTCATCCTGCTGGCGTTCCTGGGCTGGGCTATTGGGGTGGGCAGCGGTGCCGGCTGGTGGTCCTTCGCTTTCGGAGCGCTGTTCGCGCTGACCGGGCTTTCTGCCAGCGCCGTCCTGACCGGCAGGAAGCTCAAACAGCGGCAAATCCCCAACCGCTCCGTCCTCATTGGCCTGGCGGCTGGCATCGCCGGCATGTTTTTCATTCCGGTTGTTGGGCTGATCGTCGGCTTCGCCGGAGGGCTCCTGATCAGCGAGTACGTGCGCCAGCGCAGTCTGCCGGCTGCGGCGTCGTCCTCCTGGGCGGCGCTAAAGGCCACCGGACTGGGCATGCTGGTGGAACTCGGTCTGGCGCTCGCGGCCGGCACTGCGTGGATCATTGGCGTCTGGATTCACTTCGCCACGCGCTAGCGAGCGAGCCCAATTCCGGTTTGGCCGGTAGGTGCGGCCCAGGCCCGGCGGCCCGCAAGAATGCCCACTCGACCTGCGGACAGAAGCTGTCCCCAATTCGGGGAATACTCGAGAGATGCCGCTCCGGCCAGCCTCCCCACCGCAAGGACATCACCAATGACTGAACGAGCCGCCCCGCCCGAACTGGTGGTTGCCGACGCCGCTGCCTGGCAGGACTGGCTCGAGGAGAATGATGCAGTGAGCGACGGCGTGTGGCTGATCCTGGCGAAAAAGGGAACCCGGATTCCTACGTCGCTCACGTATGCCGAAGCGCTGGAGGAGGCGCTGTGCAGCGGCTGGATCGATGGCCGGAGGAACGCCGTAGACTCCGTAACTTTCCGGCAGCACTTCACACCCAGACGGGCGCGGTCGCTGTGGTCGAAGCGGAACGTGGAACTGGTCGCCGGACTGATCGAGGCAGGCCGCATGCGGGTGCGGGGGCAAATCGAGATTGACCGGGCCAAAACGGACGGCCGATGGGTCCGGGCCTACGGCGGGTCGGCCGCACTTGAGGTTCCAGCTGACCTCGAAGCTGCACTGGCGGCGGCTCCGGACGCGGCTGCGGCTTTCGCGGGGCTGGGCCGCCCAGCACGGTATTCGATCCTCCACCAGGTTGTCACGGCGCCCAACGACGCAGTGCGGGCAGCCCGAATCGCCCGGCAGGTAACCCGGCTGGCCGACGGCGTTTTCTAAGCCGGTTAGCCCGCGGCGGGTGAGACGAACTCGGCCAAGGCCTCCAGCTGCCCCAGCCGTGCTTCGGGCTGCAGGTACATCATGTGTCCGGCTTCGTAGTAGTGATGGGTAAAACGCGCGCGGGCCGCATCGGTCAGGCGCATGTGTGCCCAGACATATTCCGCCGCAAAGTGGGGTGTGGCGCCGTCGTAATAGCCGTAGTCCACATGCACCCGCAGGCTCGGGTTGTGCGCCATCAGCCGCTCAAGGGTCCTTGTGACGTCTATGGGTACGCCCTCAAACTCCTTGTAGCTCCACGGCTGGACCCGGCCGGTGAGGATCTCATAGGGCAGATCGTTCTCATAGCCCAGTTCAGCGCGGACGTAGTGGTTGATCGCCGCCGCGTAAGGGCCGTTGATCGCTGCCAGGCTGGGATCGTCCCAGTTCGTGGACGCCTGGGGGTCTTCAGCGGGGGCGGTGAAGCGCCCGTCGATCCGCCCGACCGCAAGCTCCTGTTCGCGGAGCAGCTCGGCCGAGAACTGCGCATAGTCCCAGCGCAGGTTGGTCCGGCGGATGAACCCGGGGTCCAAAGTGGTGAGCTTCGCCAGGCGCTGCACCGCGGCGTCGTACTCCTCCGGACTCAGGCGCGAACCCTGGCTGAGCGCATAGCCGTAGTCCCTGGCCGCATATTCCTCAGCCTCGCGGACCACGTCCGCCAGCTCCCGGCCCGGGTGCCGCCCGTGGTAGCAGGCAATGGCCGCGTAAGTGGGCAGGTGCAGGGCATAGGGGGTGTCCACGCCGGGGGCGAATGTGAGAGTGCCCAGGTTCAGGACCGTGGAGATCAGGCCGAGCCCGTTGACGGACATCCCGTAGGCGTCAAAGAGGCGGCCGGCGACGGCGACGGCACGCAGGGTCCCGTAGGACTCGCCTACAAGGTACTTCGGGCTTAGCCAGCGGTTGTTGCGGGTGGTCCAGAGCCGGATCACTTCCGCCACCAGGTCCCGGTCCTGCTCGAAGGCGTGGAACTCGTCAGCGGTGTTGCCGTCAACGACCCGCGAAAACCCGGTGTTCACCGGGTCGATCATCACCAGGTCGGCGTGCTCCAGCAGCGTCTGCGGATTATCGACCAGGCCGAAGGGCGGAGGGGTGAGGTTCCCGGCGTCGCCCGAGTCCACGAGGCGCGGGCCGAGCAGACCCAGATGCAGCCACACTGAAGATGAACCCGGGCCGCCGTTGAACGCGAAAACCACCGGGCGCGGGTTCGGGGTATCGGTGTCCGCCCGGTCTGCGGTGTACGCGGTCAGGAAGATCTCCGCCTTGGGCTTGAACCCGCCCGCCTTGCCGTCGGAAGTTTCCTCCCGCCGGAACACCACCCGGCCTGTGGTGGTGGTGTACTCCAGGCCGGAAGGCAGGCGGTGGCTGCGCCGCACCAGGTCATCGGCCACTTCGACAGGCGCGGCGGCAGACGGCGGTTCGGCCGGGTTGACGGGGGTCGTGTCCCCGGCGGGGCTGGTTTCAGCGCTTGGTGAGGGCATTCGTCCAGCCTAGCGGCCAAAATCCGAGCTTGTGTCTCGAATCACACGTCCTCTATAGTGCTCATAGTTCGCTATAAGAAACCAGTGTTCAATTATCGAACAGGGTGCAGGGCGGCAGGGGTGAGATCCATTCAGGGCTCAGCTGCACTCTCGGCGGAGCCCCGCTGTCCACTGGCAGCGCCGGGTTTCCGGGGCTGCCTAAAGTGGCAGACCATTTCACGGGTTGTGCGTCACATTCGGAAAATTGTGTGTTGCGTGTCACAGCTCAGGGTATCTTGGGGCGACAGGTTACCGACCGTTCTTTCAGTAATGTCCCTCCAGTCAAAAAAATAACGGAGTTTCAATGACTACAAAAAGTGCGTCTGCTGCGCCGTCCCAGCGGATGAGCCGGGAGGAACGCAAGGTACTTGCGGGCACCCTGGTTGGTACCACCATCGAGTGGTACGACTTCTTCATCTACGCCCAGGCCGCGGGCTTTGTCCTGGCCACCCTTTACTTCGCTCCGGTTGGTGAAGGCACTGCGCTGGCGCAGATTGTCTCCTTCGCAACCATCGGCATCAGCTTCCTGTTCCGCCCGCTGGGCGCCGTCGTCGCCGGCCACCTGGGCGACAAGCTGGGCCGCAAGCAGATGCTCGTGTTCACCCTGATCATGATGGGTGCTTCCACCGCGCTGATCGGCGTGCTGCCGACCTACGCCCAGATCGGCGTCGCTGCTCCCATCCTGCTGATGGTGCTGCGCATCCTGCAGGGCTTCTCCGCCGGCGGTGAATGGGGCGGTGCCGCACTGCTCTCCGTTGAGCATGCGCCTGTCAACAAGCGCGGATTCTTCGGCGCCTACCCGCAGATCGGCGTGCCGATCGGCATGATCCTGGCGACCTTCGTTATGTTCGTCATTTCCAGCACCCTCAGCGAAGAGGCCTTCCTGGAGTGGGGTTGGCGTGTTCCGTTCCTCTTCTCCGTGGTCCTGATCTTCGTTGGCTACTTCATCCGCCGTTCCGTGGATGAGAGCCCGGTCTTCGAGGAAATCCAGAAGCGCAAGAAGGAATCCTCCGCCCCGCTGGGACAGCTGTTCAAGTACAACTCCCGTGAAGTCATCCTCGCCGCCCTGATCTTCATCGCCAACAACGCCGCCGGTTACCTGGTCATCGCGTTCTTCGCCTCCTACGCAGGCAAGGCACTGGGCATGGAGCGTCCGGCAGTGCTGCTCGCCACCACGGTGGGCTCCTTCGGCTGGCTGATCTTCACCATGTACGGCGGCATCCTTTCGGACAAGATCGGACGTATCCGTACCTTCCAGATCGGCTACGCCTGGGTGTTCCTCTGGGCCATCCCGATGTTCCTCCTGATCGACACCGCCAACATCTTCCTGTTCGGCCTGTCCATCTTCGTGCTGACCATCGGCCTGGGCCTCTCCTACGGTCCGCAGTCCGCGCTGTACGCCGAGATGTTCCCGGCCCGTGTCCGCTACTCCGGCGTTTCCATCGGCTACGCGCTGGGCGCCATCCTCGGCGGCGCGTTCGCTCCGATGATCGCCGAGATGCTGCTGGAAGCGACTGGCTGGTCCGGCTCGATCGGTATCTACATCATGGTCCTGTGCGTGATCTCCTTCGTCGCCGTGACCATGGTCAAGGAAACCAAGGGCGCAGACCTGGGCGTGATGGATTCCCACCGCGCTCCGCAGCCTAAGTAGTTCTTCTCCACTCCCAACGAGATAACAGAAACTGCCCGTATGAAGCGGCGGGTTCTAGCGGTCGTTGCAACACCCAGACTTTTGGGAGTTGCAACGACCGTGTCTGTTTCGCGAGGAAACCAGTCTCACCCAAGCCGGGGCAGGGCGCAGAGAGCAGCGTTTTTCGATGCCTTTGACCGTTTGGGTGGTGATGTGAGTGCTGCTGCCCGGGAACTGGGACTGAACCGGACAACCTGCGCCGTCTGGGTCCGGAAAGCGGGGCTGCGGGGACAGGGGCGGCCTGGTGCACGGGCCCACCCGCGGCAGGAGGAATTCTTCGCGCTCCTGCAGGGCGGAGCATCTCTTAGCGAGGCCGCCTGCCAGATCGGTGTCGAGGCTTCCCTGGCCCGTCGCTGGGTGACACGTTCCCGGGCCGGGGCCCGCTTCCGCTCCAGCAGGGCGGGCACCGGATACAACCATGGGATGGACCCTGACGCCGAGCTGCCATCGATCCCAGGTACCGGCCGCTGCCTGTCCCTGACCGAGCGGGAACTGATCCAGGACCTTCGACGTGCCGGGGAGTCCGTGCGCGGTATCGGCCGGGCAATGGGCAGACCGGCCTCGACGATCAGCCGTGAACTGGCCCGGAACACCGGCGCCGGGTCGCCGTACCTTCCCCATACGGCGCACCGGCTCGCCGCCGGACGCAGGCGCCGCCCGAAACCGGCGAAACTCACCGGGCCGGGCCGGCTGCGCGAGTATGTTCAGGCCGGTCTGGCCCAGAAATGGTCCCCGGGGCAGATATCGAAGAAGCTGGTCACAGTCTTTCCCGATGACCAGGAGATGCGCGTGTGTGCTGAGACGATCTACCAGAGCCTTTACGTCCAGGCCCGCGGCGGCCTCAAAAGCGAAGTGCAGGCGGCGCTGCGCACCGGACGGGCCCGGCGGGTAGGGCACCGGGACCCGGCCCGGCGCCGTCCCCGGTTCATCGATGAGGCCCTGATGATCTCCGAACGCCCGGCAGAGATCGAAGACCGGGCCGTGCCAGGACACTGGGAAGGAGACCTGATCACCGGGGCGCATAACCGCTCCGCGATCGGAACCCTCGTCGAGCGTTCCACCCGGTACGTGATGCTGGTGCACCTGCCCGGCGACCATAGCGCCGAAACCGTCCGCGACGGGCTGGTCCAGGTCATGACTACCCTGCCCGAACACCTCTGCGGGTCCCTGACCTGGGACCAAGGGGTGGAAATGGCAAAGCATCGCTCCTTCAGCATGGCCACCGGCATGCCGGTCTACTTTTGCGACCCGGCGAGCCCCTGGCAGCGCGGCTCGAACGAGAACACCAACGGACTGCTGCGGCAGTACTTCCCCAAGGGCACCGACCTCTCCGTCCACACCCCCGAGGACCTCGAGTTCGTCGCACATGAACTCAACGGTCGGCCACGTAAAACGCTCGGCTGGGACAGCCCAGCCGAGCGCTTACGTGATCTACTACTAAAGACCTAACAACACATGGTGTTGCAACGACCCCTAGAAACCGCCAGCTTCATACGGGCAGTTTCTGTGATCTCGATGAAGGGGGCGGTTACCGGGTGAGGGAGCCGATCTCGTTGCCGCCGCCGTCGTACACCAGCAGTGTGTCCTCGCCGGGGACGGCGCTGGCCGCCGAAGCCAGCCACTGGTCGACGTCGGGGCAGGCCATCATGGTCATGGCTACTTCCTGGAACCGGACCGTCCCGTCCTCGAGCACCCAGCGGCCCATGAGGCGGTTGCAGCCGTCGGTGCCGGTCAGGCGGCCGTCCTCGTGCAGCTCCAGGGACGGTTCGCGGGTGTTTTCCGGGTTGCCCCAGATTCCCACCGCGCTGTCAGCTGCAGGGGACGACGGCGTGTCCCCGGCCGTCCCGGAATCGTCCGGGGAGGCGCCGGGAGTGCCGGGATCCATGGCGCAGGCCGATGCGCTGAGGAGCAGTGCCAGTGCCAGGAAGGTGATCCGGGTTCGCAATGGGGCCTCCTACAGCCAGTTGTTCCTTTTAAACGCTGCATAAAGCAGGATGCCGAGCAGCACCATCAGCGCCAGGGCCATCGGATAGCCAAGCGCCCAGTCCAGCTCCGGCATGTTCTGGAAATTCATACCGTACACCGTCCCCACCAGGGTGGGAGCAAAGAGAATGGCAGCCCAGGAAGAGATCTTCTTGGTCTGCTCGTTCTGCGCTATTGAGGTTTCCGCAAGCCGGTTTGACGCCAGCGTGGAACTGAGCGCCAGGGCGTTGTCCAGCAGCGAACGGTACGCCGTGACGCGGTCGATCAGGCGCAGCACGTGGTCCAGGACGTCGCCCAGCCGGTCCCTGAGTTCGGGCGGAACGGCGTACTTGTCCGGATTGCGCTGCAGTTCGCCGACCACCGTTTCCAGCGGACTGATGGCCCGCTGGCAGCCGATGACTTCCCGGGACAGCTCATAGATGCGGCGGGAGACTTCTGCATCGCCGCCGAAGAGCTGGTCCTCGATCTCATCAATGTCATTTTCAAGGCCGGCGGACACCGGGGCGTACTCATCCACCACCTGGTCCAGGATGGCGTACAGCACCGCCTGCGGACCGAGCGACAGCAGATCCACCTCCTGTTCCAGGCGCTTGCGGACCCGGGCCAGGTCCGGGGATTCTGCGTGCCGGACGGTCACCACAAAGTTGTGTCCCACAAAAAGGTGCAGCTCGCCGATTTCAACGCGCTCGACGTCGTCAAGGTAGCGGGCGGGCCGCAGCACCACAAAGAGCTGGTCGCCGTACTGCTCCAGCTTGGAGCGCTGGTGCCCGGCCAGGGCGTCCTCCACGATCAGCAGGTTCAGCCCAAACTCCTCGGAGACGGCCAGCAGCTCAATGTCGTCCGGGCGGTAGAGCCCGATCCAGGCCATGCCGCCGGATTCCCGGGTGAGGTCGAAAGTCTCCTCAAGGGTTTCCGGGCTGTGCAGGCGTTTGCCGTCCACGTACACGGCGTTGTCCACCAGGGTCACTGCTGCTCCTTCTGCCAAGCCTGCTTACCACATGAGCCTACGTCGATTGCCGGCCCGGAGCGGCCAGCCCGCACTACCTGACGCTGAAGACCTCAGTATTGCGGGGCAGCCACGGTGAACCTGTTTCCGGATGGCGGAACGCCAGCGGCAGGCCGCGTGCCCGCTCCCAGTCCATGGAGTTGCACACCTGCACATGGACGTGCGGCTCCGTGCTGTTGCCCGAATTGCCGCACTCGCCCAGTATTTCCCCGGGGACCACCGCATCCCCCACAGCCACCGCGACGGATCCCCGGCGCAGATGGGCCAGCAGCACATAGACCAGGGCCGCCCCGGACCCGGTTGCCAGCACCACGTGGTTGCCGGCGATTCCCGCCGGGCCCCGCCGGACGCGCTCCCGCTGGGTGAGGGCATACCCGGCCAGTGCAAGCGGCGAGCGGCGCGCCTCGTGGTCCGGTTCGCCGTCGTGCACTGCCGCCACCGAGCCTGCGACCGGTGCCAGCACCGGAACGCCGAATCCGGTGAACCCCTCCGGAGCCTCGGCGCCCAGGACGGCACGCCACGACGGCGGCGCGGAGCGGCCGCGGCCGTCCACCGCCACGAAGTCGATGGCGTAGGTGGTGCCGAGCAGGTGGGTTCCGTGGCTGGGGACCCGGTTCGCCGGACTGTTCTGCACGGTCCATCGGCCCATGAAGGGGAAGTCCAGCAGCACGGGGCCCATGGGCTCAGACTAGGGCGTCAGCAGCACTTTGACTGCGCGGCGCTCGTCCATGGCGCGGTAGCCGTCCGCCGCATCCTCCAGCGGAAGGGTCAAGTCGAAGACCCGTCCCGGGTCAATCGTCCGCTCCCAGATCCGCTGGATCAGGTCCGGCAGGAACCGCCGGACCGGGGCCGGTCCGCCCAGCATGTGAATCTCCGCGAAAAACAGCTCCAGGCCTGGAAGGGCGACGTCGTGAGAGACCCCCACGAATCCCAGGTGCCCGCCGGGCCGGGTGCAGCGGACAGCCTGCATCATTGCTTCCTGTGTGCCGACGGCCTCCACCACGGAGTGTGCCCCAAGGCCACGGGTCAGCTCCTTGACTGCGGCCACACCTGCATCGCCCCGCTCCGCGACAATGTCCGTTGCGCCGAATTCGCGGGCGAGCTGCTGCCGCTCCGGATGCCGGCTCATGGCGATGATCCGCTCGGCGCCGAGCTGTTTGGCGGCAAGCACGGCCAAAACGCCGACGGCGCCGTCGCCCACCACTGCAACGGTCTTTCCCGGACCTGCCTCGGCAGCGACAGCCCCGAACCAGCCGGTGCCCAGCACATCGGAGGCAGCCATCAAAGACGGCAGCAGGTC